>CAIOHM010000019.1 GCA_903858055.1 uncultured delta proteobacterium | reverse complement strand
GGCGCGCGCGGCGTCCTCCGACGAATGGAAGCGCGCGATGACCTCGCGCGCGAAGGCGCCCTTCACCGCCATGGGGTTCTTCTCGTTCGCACGCAGCTCCGCGATCTCCGTGTTCGAGCGCGCCGAGAGCAGCTCGAAGTAGCGCCAGATGACCTGGTCGTCGATCTGCAGGATCTTGCGGTACATCTCGGCGGGCGCCTCGCGCAGGCCGACGTAGTTGCCCGCGCTCTTCGACATCTTCTTGCCCACGACCTTGCCCGTGGCGGCGTCGATCTTCGCGTCGGTGCCCTCGAGGATCGGCACCGTCAGCACCATCTGACCGCGTTGACCGTACTTTCCCTGAAGGTCACGGCCCATGAGCAGGTTGAAGAGTTGATCGGTGCCGCCGAGCTCGAGGTCGCTCTGGAGGGCGACCGAGTCGTAGCCCTGCAAGAGCGGGTAGAGAAACTCGTGCTGCCAAATGGGCCGCCCCTCGCCGTGGCGCAGGGCGAAGTCGTTGCGCTCGAGCATGCGCGAGACGGTCTGCTTGGCGAGCAGCTCGACCATCTCGAAGCTGGTCATCTTGCCGAGCCACTCGCTGTTGAAGCGCACCTCGGTCCGGTCGGCGTCGAGGATGCGGAACGCTTGGTCGGTGTACGTCTTCGCCGCGGCGTTGACCTCGTCGCGTGTGAGGCGCGGGCGCAGGTCGTTCTGCCCGGTGGGATCGCCGACGAGCGCGGTGAAGTCGCCGACCAGCAAGACCGCCGTGTGGCCGAGATCTTGAAACTGGCGCAGCTTCGTCAGGAGCACGGCGTGGCCGAGGTGAAGATCGGGCCGCGTGGGATCGAAGCCCGCCTTCACGCGCAGCGGCGTGCCGGTCTTTTCGGCCTCGGCGAGGCGCGTCGCGAGCTCCGCCTCCATCGGGTTGTCGACGATGCCGCGGGTGACGATCGCGAGCTGCTCGGAAACGGGCGGGAACGAGGCCATGGCAAGGCCCCTAGCGCCCTTTCGGGAAAGAGAGAACCGCGCACCCCGCCGATGCGGAACCGTGCGCGGCTCGTATGTGCTTCGGATGCCGAAAACTACTCGGCGCTCTCTTCGCGGTCCTCGGACCCCGTGAGCGCGTCGTCTTCGTCTTCGTCCTCGTCGCCCGGCGCTTCGGGCGCGAGGCTGTGGCGGCCGCGCCCTGCGTCGACGCGGGCCTTGAGCTCTTTTGCGACCTTGAAGAAGGGCAGCTTCTTCGCCTTCACCTGGACCGTCTCGCCGGTCTTCGGGTTCCGGCCCTCGTAGGGCTCGTACGTGCGCACCGTGAACGACCCGAACCCGCGGAGCTCGATGCCTTCGCCGCGCGCGAGGGCCTCGCCCATGGCGTCGAAGATGCCGTTTACGAGCAGCTCGGCGCGCGCCTTGGGGATGCCGGCCTTCTCGGCCACCGCTTCGATGAGTTCACTCTTCGTCATGGACAGGAGGCTCCACTGGCTGACTCAACCGTAGCACCTGACTCAGCCGTTCCAAACGGAAACGGGAGAGGGGGCGTGTGGATTCGGTGACTTGGCTCGCTTCGCGGGGAATCCCGTTGTGAGCGACGTTCCGTCCGCGATAGACCGCGCCCCATGCGGCTTTCCATCCTGAGCACCCTTGCGGCGGCCCTCGCGACGGTTTCCCCGGCCTTCGCCCAGGACTCCGGCGCCACGCGCGGGGGAGCGAACGAGTCGCTGCTTCGCCCGACCGAGGGGCCCGCTGCGCCGGCCGCACCGCAAAAGCTGGCGATCACCCCGCCCAAGCTCCTGCGCGACCCCGGCGTCAGCTACCCGGCCGAGGCCCTCGCGGCGGGGTTCTACGAGACCGTGACCGTCCAAGTGAAGGTCGACGTGGACGCGGAGGGCCGCGTCACGAAGGTCGAGGTGGAGCAGTCCGGCGGCGGGCACGGCTTCGACGAGGCGGCGGTCGCGGCGGCCAAGGAGCTCGCGTACGAGCCCGCGAAGAAGGGCGATCGGGCGATCGCCTCGCGGTGGCGCCATGTCTACACGTTCGAGGTCCCGCGCGCGCGCCTCGAGGGCTCCGTGCGCACGGCCTCCACGAACCGCGCGCTCCCGAACGTGACCGTGCGCCTCGAACGGGAGGGCGCCGACGCCGTCCTCACCGTGACCGACGGCGAGGGGCGCTTCGATTTCGGGAGCCTCGCGCGCGGGCCGGTGCACGTGGTCGCCTCGCTCGCGGGGTTCGACGACGTGGCGGTCGACGAGACGCTCGTGCCGGCGCAAGAGACGACCCTCACGCTGCGCCTCGATCGCACGCCGGTCGCCGCGCCCAAGGTCGAGGGCGACGGACCGCGCTTCGAAGAGGTCACCGTGCGCGGGGCGAGGCCGCCGCGTGAGGTCACCAAGCGCACGCTCGAGAAGCGCGAGCTCGAGCGCATCCCCGGCACGAACGGCGACGCGCTCCGTGCGATCCAGAGCCTCCCAGGCGTGGCACGACCCCCCGGCCTCGCGGGTCTCCTCATCGTGCGCGGTGCAGCGCCCAACTCGACGAACGTGTTCGTCGACGGCACGTTGATCCCGCTCGTCTACCACTTCGGCGGCCTCTCGAGCGTCATCCCCACCGAGCTCATCAGCCGCATCGACTTCTACCCGGGCAACTTCAGCGCGCGCTACGGGCGCGTGACCGGCGGCATCGTCGACGTGGGCCTTCGCGCGCCGCGCGTCGACAAAATCTCGGGCATGGCGCAGGTCGATCTCATCGACGCGCGCGGCGTGGTCGAGGGGCCCATTGGCGACACGGGCTGGTCCTTCGCGCTCGGCGCTCGCCGCAGCTACGTCGACGTCTGGCTCAAGCCCGTGCTCGAGTCTGCCGGGTCGGGCGTCACCACGGCGCCGGTCTATTACGATTACCAGGCGGTGGTCGAGCGACCGATGCCCAACAAGGGTCGCTTGAACCTTGCGTTCTACGGCTCCGACGATCGCCTCGAGGTGCTCATCAAGGCGGTGAACGGGAGCGACCCCGCGATCGGCGGCGGTCTCGGCCTCCACACGGGCTTCTGGCGCATTGCGGGAACCTACAAGCAACCCATCGGCTCGAAGACCGAGCTCTCGATGGTGCACGCCTTCGGCCAGAACACGATCGAGTTCAACCTCGGCGACAACGCCTTCAAGCTCGACGGCCTGCCGCTCACCAACCGTGTCGATCTCACGCACAAGATCTCGCAGGGCACGACGCTCGACGTGGGCCTCGACATGCTCTGGCAGCCGTACGACATCTTCGTGCGCCTCCCGCCAGCCCCGCGCCCGGGCGAGCCCACCGACGGCCCTGGGCTCTCGCGTGAGCCGCGCACCGTGCGTGAATCGGGCGAAGTGTATCGACCCGCCGCGTTCGCCGAGCTCGAGCTCACGCCGGCCCCTGGCACGCGCATCGTCCCCGGCGTGCGCGTCGATTACGCGCGCGACACGAAGAGCTGGGACGTGAGCCCGCGCTTCAGCGCACGCCACGAGATCACACGCGAGTACCCGATGACCGTCGTGAAGGGTGGCGTCGGTGTCTTCACGCAGCCGCCGCAGCCCCAAGAGACGAACGCCGTCTTCGGCCAGCCCGGCGTGACCTCGAACCGCGCCTACGGTTACGCGCTCGGCGTCGAGCAAGACCTCTTGCCGCGCGTGAACGCCTCGCTCGAAGGCTTCTACCGCCGCCTCGACAACCTCGTCGTCGCCCGTTACGGCAACAGCGGCACGGGCGCGGCCTACGGCCTCGAGCTGCTCGTGCGCTACAAGCCCGACGACCGCTTCTTCGGCTGGCTCGCGTACACGCTCTCGCGGAGCGCGCAACAAGATCGCCCCGAGGAGCCCGAGCGCCTCGCGCAGTTCGATCAGACGCACATCCTCACGGCCCTCGGCAGCTGGCGCCTCGGCGGGGGCTGGGAGCTCGGCGGCCGCTTCCGCCTCATCTCGGGCAGCAACGTCACGCCGAACACCTACGGCTTCTTCGATGGCAACAGCGCCGTGAACCTGCCCGCGCAAGGGTTCCCGCCCTTCGGCGAGCGCCTCCCGCTCTTCCACCAGCTCGACATCCGCCTCGATCGCACGTGGCAGTTTGCGACGCACAAGATCGACGCGTACCTCGATCTGCAGAACGCCTACAACAGCCCGAACGCCGACGGTATCTCGTATAACTACAACTATACGAGGCGCAGCTATGCGAGTTCGCTGCCCATCCTCCCGAGCATCGGCGCTCGTATCGATTTCTGAAAGGAACGAAACACGATGATTCGCAGCCTTTCGACCCTCGCCCTCGTGACCCTCGGCGCCGTGCTGTTGCCCTCGTGCAGCGGCGGCTTCGACCCCGCGAGCAAGATTCAGAGCGTGCGCGTGCTTGGCCTCAAGGCCGACAAACCCTACGCGAAGCCGGGCGACACCGTGAACCTCGAGATCCTCGCGGTCGATCGTCGCCCGAAGCAGGACCGCGAGATGCGCGTCTACTGGGTGCCGCTCGTGTGCACGAACCCGCTGAACGACGCCTACTACGCGTGCTTCTTGCCGGGGACACAGCTCACCGATCCGCAGGGAGCTCCGCTCGGTGCGGGCAGCGGCGGCGGCGGTCTCGCGCCCGGCGGCGGAGACGTGACCTCGCTCCTCCCGAAGGGCAACACCTTCTCGTACGTGGTCCCGAGCAACGCCGTCACGAGCCACAAGGTCGTTCCAGGCTCCACGGGGCCCTACGGGATCTCGATCGTGTTCTACCTCGCGTGCGCGGGTCGCGTGCGGTTCGCCACGCGCGACGAGGCGAGCGCCAACCCGCAGCAGGTGCCGCTGCTCTGCACCGACGAAGAGGGCAACGCGCTCGGCGCCGACGACTACGTGCTCGGCTTCTGGCGCAGCTTCTCGTACGATGATCGGCCGAACGCGAACCCGGTCATCGAGAGCGTCAAGATTGGCGACCAAGTCGTCGACGCGACCAAGCCCGTGAGCGTGGAGACCTGCACCAAGGCGAACGCCATGGAGTGCGAGGGCACGAAGCTCACGGTCGTCGTGCCGCCCTCGAGCCAAGAGGAGAAACCCTACGATCCCGACGCCCCGAAGGAGCGCGTGTGGGTCTCGACGTTCTCCGACGTGGTCGACGTCGACGGTTCGCAGCGCCTCCTCTACGACTCGCAGAAGGGCGCGATCCTCGACAACCCCGTGAAGCTCACGGCGAAGGGCGACGCGGTCGGCAAGAGCGGCACCGTGTGGCTCGTGGTGCACGACAACCGCAGCGGCGCCTCCTGGACCTCGCTGCCCGTGACGGTGGTGCCGCAGCCTTGAGCGTGCGCGGCTCCGCGTCGAGGCTCCTCGCACGCGCGGGCTGCGTGGGGGTCGCCCTCGCGCTCGCAGCGCTCACCGCGTGCAGCGCGACGCCGCTCGCGGTGCGCGCGTGGCCCGCCGCCGATCTCGCCGATGTCGGGGAGCCGTTCTCCGCGGACTTCCTCCTCGCGGACCAAGACTTCGAGGACGGCACGTTCCTCGTCGGCGATGCGGTGCAGGCCTTCTTCGAGAAGACACCGTACGGCCCGCCGTCGTTCCTTGCATCCTACACGGAAAAGGGTCGGCGTGCGTCGGACCTCGTGGCGGCCGCGGCCGCGCGGCACCGGGTGAGCGCGCTCTGGCTCCTGGCGCGCCTCGAGCGCGACGGCGTGCTCGTTGCCGCGCGTCGCTACCCGGCCGAGTCGAAAGACGTGGAGTTCGTCTTTGGCTACGGCTGCTCCGGGCGCCTGCTCTGCGACCCGACCTTCGGCGGGCTTGGCGTGCAGGTCGACGCGCTCGCCGGTGAGCTCCGCCGCACGCTCGACGATCTGCGCCGTGCGGGCGTGACCGCGAACGGCTACGCGGTCGGGGCCCCACGCCGCACGCTCGACGGCGTGACCGTGAGCCCGGCGAGTGAAGCGACGGCGACGCTCTACGCGGTCGAACCCGTCGCGGGCGGCGCGGGCGGCGGTCAAGAGCTTACCTGGCGCATCTTTCGGCACTACGCCTCCTTCGTTGGCTACTCACCACAGGGGCCCGATCGACCATGACACCCGAAGCCCACAAGCTTGCGCGCTTCTCGCTCTGGCAGGTCCTCGCGAACGTCTTCGTGATCCTGTGGGGCGCGTACGTGCGCGCCAGCGGCTCCGGCGCGGGCTGCGGCAAGCACTGGCCGCTCTGCAACGGTGAGGTCATCCCGCGCGCTCCGCAGCTCCAAACGGTGATCGAGTTCGCCCACCGCCTCACGAGCGGCGGCGTGCTGATCGTGGCGATCGTGGGCCTCGTGCTCGCGCGCAAGCACACGCCGCAGGGGCACGTGCTTCGGAGCACGGCAGGCGCGGTGCTCGGCCTCACGGTCATGGAGGCGTTCATTGGCGCGGCGATCGTGCTGCTCGAGCACACGGCGATGAGCGTCAACGAGCGCCGCGGGATCAGCATCACGCTCCACCTCGTGAACACCTTCGCGCTCCTCGTCGCGCTCACGCTTCACAACCGCGCCGCGCTCGGTCGCGCGCCGCGCTGGCCCGCGGGCGGCCGAAGCTTGGTGGTCGTGGGCGTGATGGTGCTCGTGCTCGTCACCGGCGCTTCGGGCGCGATCGCGGCGCTCGGCGACACGCTCTTCCCGGTGAGCACGCTCGCGGAAGGCCTCCGCCAAGACCTCTCGCCGACGGCCCACGTGTTCGTGCGCCTCCGCGTCTTCCACCCGATCTTTGCGACCTTCTCCCTCGCGGCGCTCCTCGCGGGCGTGCCGCTCCTGCGCAGAGGGCTCGCGCCGGGGCTCGCGTCTTCGCTGGCGAAGGGCGTGCCCGTGCTCGCGGCGCTCCAGTACGGCATGGGGCTCGTGAACCTCGCGCTGCTCGCGCCCATTTGGCTCCAGCTCGTGCACCTGCTCTTCGCCGACGTGCTCTGGTGCGCGCTCGTGTGGCTCGTGGCGGAGCTCGCGGACGTGGAAAAAACCGCCGCGTGAAGAAGGCCGCTGACGCGTTTGGCCTGGGCCTCACGGACGCGCTCCCTCGGCTTTCTCCCGCCTGCTAGCCTGCGCCGATGGCCGCGCCGGAGTCCACCGCACCCTACTACGCACCCCTCGAGCCCTTCCGTACGGGCATGCTCCCGGTCTCGGAGGTGCATACGGTCTATTTCGAGGAATCCGGTAATCCGAACGGAAAGCCCGTGGTGTTCCTCCACGGCGGGCCCGGCGGCGGCACGGACGCGAAGATGCGCCAGTACTTCGACCCGGCCGTGTACCGCGTCGTGCTCTTCGACCAGCGCGGCTGCGGCAAATCCACGCCGCACGCGTCGCTCGAGGAGAACACGACGTGGCACCTCGTCGCCGACATCGAGAAGCTGCGCGCGCACCTCGGCATCGACCGCTGGCAAGTCTTCGGCGGCTCGTGGGGCTCGACGCTCGCGGTCGCTTACGCGGTTACGCACCCGGAGCGCGTGAGCGAGCTCGTGCTGCGCGGCATCTTCATGCTGCGCCGTCAGGAGCTCTCCTGGTTCTACCAGCGCGGCGCCGACGCGGTCTTCCCCGACTACTGGGAGGGCTTCCTCGCGCCGATTCCGTTGGCCGAGCGCGGCGACCTCATGACCGCGTACTACAAGCGTCTCACGAGCGCAGACACCGCCGTGCGCGGCGAGGCGGCCAAAGCCTGGAGCGTGTGGGAGGGCCGCACGAGCAAGCTCCTCGCGGACCCGAGCTTCCTCGAGCGCTTCGCAGGCGACGACTTCAGCCTCGCCTTCGCGCGCATCGAAGCCCACTACTTCGTCAACCAGGGCTTCTTGCCCTACGACGGCTGGCTCCTCGATCAAGCGGAGGCCAAGCTCGGCGCGATCCCCACGGTCATCGTGCAGGGCCGCTACGACCTCGTCTGCCCCATGGAGTCCGCGTGGGCGCTCAAGAAGCGCATGCCGCACGCGGAGCTCGTCGTGGTCGCCGACGCGGGCCACTCCGCGACCGAGCCGGGCATCGCCAAGGCGCTCGTCGCCGCGACCGATCGCTTTGGCGCCAAGTGAAACCCACGTCGAGCGCGCTGTAGAGAAGATCCCTAGATGAGCGACGACACCTTCGAGCTGCCTCCGGGGCGCCAAGCGGTCAGCGTGGCGTTGCCGCAGTTCGAGGGCCCGCTCGATCTGCTCCTGCACCTTTGCCAAAAGCACGAGCTCGACATCCTCGACATTCCGATGGCGTTCATCACGCAGAAGTACCTCGAGTACCTGGACGTGATGCGCTCGCTCGATCTCGACCTGGCGAGCGAGTACCTCGTGATGGCGGCGACGCTCGTGCACATCAAGTCGAAGATGCTGCTTCCTTCGCCGCCCGCGGGCCAGGAAGACGACCCGCTCGAAGACGGCCTCGACCCGCGCGAAGAGCTCATTCGCCGGCTCTTGGAATACCAAAAATACAAAGCGGCTGCGGCGGAGATCCTCGAGAAGCCCATGCTCGGGCGCGACACCTTCGAGCGCGGCGACCTCCCCGATACGGGCGAGAGCCGCGGCTTGCCTCCGCTCGACCCGCCGCACCTCTACGATCTCATGGACGCCTTCCAGCGCGTCTTGGCCAAGTCGAAGGTGAAGCTCTCGCACGAGATCATCGCCGATCGCATGACCCTCTCGGACCGCATCCAAGAGATGACCGACGTGCTCCGCGAGAAGAAGCGCGTGCTCTTCGACGATCTTTTCCACGGGTTCTACACGCGCTTCGACCTCATCATCAGCTTCCTGGCCGTGCTCGAGATGAGCAAGATGCGCCTCATGCGCCTCGCCCAGGTCGACGCTTACGGGGCGCTTCACCTCGAGTGGTGCGGCGGCGACGAGGACGAGCTCGCGCTTGGCGAGGGCGATGAGGCTTCTCAACTGCCCCCTGCTTCGGGCATCGTCGAGGTGGGCGAGCCATGAGCACGGAAGGGGCGGTCGAGCAGGCGGAGACGACGGAGCGCGAGGGTCACGAGCCCTCGGTCGCGGGGGCGGAGCCCGTGATCGAAGCGCCTCCGGTGACGAACCTCGAGAGCTTCCTCGCGGTCGACGACGCGCTCGACCCGGAGGAGTACCGCACGCGCGAAGCGGAAGGGGAGGGGAGCGGCGAGCTTCCGAGCACCGAATCCGATCTCGACGCGATCGTGGAGGCGCTGCTCTTCGTCGCGGACAAGCCGCTCAAGCCCGCGGACCTCGCCGAGCGCTCCCACTGCGCGCCCGAGGCGCTGCGTGAGTCGATCTTGCGGCTCCAAGAGGTCTACGCCACGCGCGGCATTCGCCTCGTGGCCGTCGCCGGAGGCTTCGCGTTTCGCACGGCACCCGAGGTGGCCGAGTACGTCCGCGAAGCGACCGCGCAGAAGCCCGTGAAGCTCACGCGCGCGCAGCTCGAGACGCTCGCGATCCTCGCGTACCGCCAGCCCATGACACGCCCCGAGATCGACGACGTGCGCGGCGTGGACTCGGGGCCGGTTCTGAAGCTCCTCCTCGAGCGGCACCTCGTGCGCATCCTCGGGAAGAAAGAGGAGCCCGGTCGCCCGCTGCTCTACGGCACCACGAGCACGGTCCTCGAGCTCTTCGGTCTTCGTTCGATTCGCGATCTGCCCACGCTCCGCGAGTTCACCGAGCTCACGGAGGAGTCGCGCCGCACCATGGAGAAGAAGCTCATGGGCGAGGAGCCCGCGCCAGACCCGGAGGCGGCGGCAGCGGCAGCAGCGGCCGGTACCCAGGAAAAATAGCCTCGCGCGCGTGCGGGCTCGCTTCTCCGTTGAATGGGCGCGCGCCTTGGGGGAAGACTCGCGCCATGTTCAAGAAAGTCGCGCAGCCGAAGAGAGAGTGGCGCCTCGAGCGCGCGTGGGCCGTCGAGTTCGACGACTACGCGCAAGGGCTCGCGCTCGCCCCGGACGGCGCGCTCGTCGCGGCAGGCACGCTGGGCGGCGCCTTCGAGATTCTCACGGTCGCCGACGGCAAGGTCGTCCACGCGCACGAGTCCGTGCACGGCGGGCTCGGGGTGCTCGCGGCGGAGTTCACACCGAAGGGCGACGCGATCGCTACCGTGGGCGAAGACGGCCACCTGTGCCTCTGGGACGTCCTCTCGGGCCAGCTCCGCTGGAAGGCGGCGGTCGGCAAGGGTTGGGTGGAGAAGCTCTGCTTCAGCGCAGACGGAAACCTGATCGCGGCTTCGTGCGGCAAGACCGTGGCTGTCTTCGACGCTGCCGGTGCGCCGGTGGGCAAGGTCGAGGGCCACGCGAGCACGGTGACGGCGATCTTCTGGCACCCGTTCCGCAAGGCCTTCTTCAGCGCCTGCTACGGCGGCCTGCAGGAGCTCGACCTCTCGGGCGGCAAGATCGCCCGCAGCTACCCGTACAAGGGCTCGCTGCTCACGGCGGCGCCCTCGCCCGACGGCAAGGTCCTCGCGAGCGGGAACCAAGACGGCTCGATGCACATCTGGTTCACGGGCACGACCAAGGACCTCGAGATGAGCGGCTACCAAGGGAGGATCGACACCCTTGCGTGGGGCGAAGGCGGCCCGATCCTCGCGTGCGCCGACGGCCCGGTCATCACCGTGTGGAACTTCGGCGGCAAGGGTCCGGCAGGCACGCACCCGCTGGAGATTCAGGGCCACGAGGGCCGCGTTCACGAGATCGCCTTCCGCCGCGGCGGCACGCTGCTCCTCTCCGTGGGCGAGGAGGGCACGCTTCACGGCGCGCGCCGCGACCCGAGCTGGGGCACGGGCTTCGTCGACCAAGTCGATGTGCCGCTCCGCGCCGTGCGCGCCACCCCGAACGCCGAGGTCATCGTGGCCGCCGGCGACGAAGGCAAGCTCTTCGGCTGGCACGCGTTCTTCTGAGCGCCCCTTATCGCAGCACGGCGTCCTCGAGCCCCTCGGGCGAGGAGAGGACGTGAAACCGATCGACGGCTATGTCCGCGAGGCGAAGCGGAGCCGGCGGGAGCGCGCCCGCGCCGCGTTCGATCACGATCCAGTTGTGGCGCACGCGCACCTCACGCACGAGATCGCGCGTGCCCGCGGCGAGGAGCGTGGCCTGCATCGCGAAGCGCCCGAGCTCGAGCCTCGGCTTGAAGCCCGTGACCTTCAGGCGCTCGACCATCGCCGCGTACGCCGGGTGGTTCGGGTCGGCGAACACCGCGGCGACCCCGACGCTGAGCTCGTGAAACGCGTCCCAGTCTTCGACCACGTAGAGGGCGCCGGGTCGCAGACGCGGGAAGATGGCCTCGAACGAAGCGACCGTTGGGCTGTACACGTGCGACGCGTCGTCGATCACGAGGTCGATGGGCTCGTCGCCGAACGCTTCGTCGAGGATCGCGGCGATCCGCTCCTTGTCCCCCTGGTCCACGCCGTAGTGCGCGCGCACGGCGTCGCGCCGCCCGTGCGTCTCGACGTAATGCGTGAGGGCGCTCGCGGGCCGTGGCGCGAGGTCGACGGCGACGAGACGCTCCGGGCGCAGGAGGCGATCGAGGAAGATCGCGCTCCCGCCGCGGTGAATGCCGAGCTCGACGACGTTGCGCGCCGGGCGCCCCGCAAGGAGCTCCTCGTAGCAAGCGACCTGGTAGCGGTGCTTCCAGACGAACGCCGCGGTGGGCGACGAGGGCTCGGTGTCCTCGCCGAAGCGATACCCGTATTCGAACGTGTAGCCGTCGATCTCGAAGTGCGCGTCGTCGAGGAAGCGGATGGCCACGAGCGCGCTCAGATCTCCGCGAGGATCGCGTCGCGCTTGGCCGCGAAGGTGGCGTCGTCGATGAGGCCGCCCGCGTGGAGCTCTTTGAGCTGCTTCAAGCGGTCCGCGATGCTCGGTCCCGCCGGTGCGGCCGGTGCCGCCGGTGCGGGTGCCACGGCGGGCGCGACCGGTGCCGCCGGCGCGCCGAAGCCTCCCGCGAACATGCCTTGCATCGCCTGACCCATCATTTGGCCCACGCCGATGCCCGCGCCCACGCCCGCGCCGAGGCCCGCCATGCCGCCCGGGTTCTGCGCCGCGTCGCGCATGGCGTAGGCCGCCTGCGCTTGCACGAAGTTCTGCATGCCGCCCATCGCGCCGATCTTCGCGCGCTCGTCCATCGCCTTCTCGATCTCGGGCGGGAGCGAGATGCTCTCGATCTGAAAGTCCGTGAGGAGTACACCGAACTTCGTGAACGACTCGGCGACGACGGGCTTCACCTGCTGGGCGACGCCCATCGCGTTGCCGCTCATTTGAAGCACGCCGATCTGCAGCGAGCCGATCGCCGAGAGGAGCACTTGGAGCAGGTTGCGCCGGAGGACGCCCTCGACCTCTTCGATCTTGAAGTCGCCGTCCGTGCCGACGATCTCCTTGATGAACGTGCCCGCGCCCTCCGGGTTCACCTTGATCGCGTAGCCGCCGAACGCGCGCACGCGCACCATGCCGAAGTCCGGGTCGCGCATGGGGATGGGGTTCGCCGTGCCCCAACGCATCTCGGTGTACTGGCGCGTGCTGACGAAATAGACCTCGCACTTGAAGGGCGAGTTGAAGCCATATTTCCAGCTCGAGAGCGAAGTGAGGACGGGGATGTTCGCGGTCGTGAGCTGGTAGCGGCCCGGCTTGAAGACGTCGCCGATCTGGCCCTCGTGGACGAAGACCGCGACCTGTCCTTCGCGAACGATGAGCTGCGCGCCGTTCTTGATCTCGTTGCCCGCGCGCGGAAAGCGCCACACGAGCGTGTTGGACGAGTCGTCCGTGAACTCGATGACGTCGATGAGTTGGTTTTTGACCCAGTCGAGAAGGCCCATGGTGATCCTGCGGCGGTTGCGAAGAGACGGAGAAAGGCGGACGACGAGCGCTTCAGGCGTTCGGGAAGTCTTCGGTCGAGATGGCCTCGCACAGGCTCTCGAGGGTGCCCGGGATGCCGAAGGCTTGCATGAGCCACTGGATCATCTCGCGCTCCGATTCGGTCACGCGGCCGTCCATGTTCACGAGCAGGGCGGCGGCGCGAAGAAACGTGGCGCGAAGCCACGACGTGCCGAGCACGCGGTAGGCCTGCACCGGGTCGAAAGGGAGCTCCTCGAGGCGCGGTGCGAGATCGCTCGCGCGCGCCTGGTCGAGGAATTCGTGGATGATCTGCTTCTCGCGGGGGTCGATGCCGTCGCAGGAGGCGATGCGGTAGAGACCCGCGGCGAAGACTTCGATCTGCGCGCGGCTAAGCGTTTCGACGGGCTCGGCGGTGGACATGGACCGCGAGAGTAAGAACCGCCGGCGCGCCACGCAAGCCGTGCAGGGCGCTTTCCGTGCGGGTTTCTTAGGGCGTCTCTTCGACGCTGCGGCCCGTGACCTTGCGCGCGACGTTCCACGCGGTCTCGACGAGGCCGATCGAGACGTACACGGCGAGGAGCCAGACCAGCACGAACGCGGGGCCGCGGACGTAGCTCACGTACGCGCTGGAGGTGACGCCGAAGACCACGAGGGCGACCGTCGGCGGCGTTGGCTTGAGGTCCTTGAAGGAGCGGAACTTGATGGTCGAGACCATGAGCGCCCCGAAGAGCAGCGTGGTGCCGAGGACGAAGCCCGTGAAGCGCGGCTCTTGGAGCCCGACCGAGGCGGCGTGGTTGGCGAGCACCAGGGAGACGAGCATGCCGGCCGCGCCCGGCGAGGGCAGGCCCACGATGTACTTGCTCGGCTTCGTGGGGCGGCCCGATTCGTCCATCGAGAGCACGTTGAAGCGCGCGAGGCGCACGACGGCACAGGCCGCGAAGAAGAAGCCCACGAGCTGACCGCCGAGACCGAGCTGGTGCAGCGACCACAGGTACACGAGGAGCCCGGGCGCCACGCCGAACGAGAGCGCGTCGGCGAGCGAATCGAGCTGGAGACCGAAGGAGCTCTGCGTCTTGGTGGCGCGCGCGACGCGGCCGTCCATCGTGTCGAAGAAGAGCGAGTACACGAGGAGCAGCGCGGCGTGGAAGAAGCCGTCGGCCGCGGCCGCCTCGTGCCCAGCCTGGCGCAGCGCGAACGACTCCGCGGCGGTGCGAACCGATTGGAACCCACAAAAAACGCTGGCGAGCGTGATCATGTTCGGCAGCAAGAAGAGGGTCTTCTTGAGGTCGACGCGGCGGCGCAAGCGGGGACGTGGCACGGTGTGTCAACGTACGACGCTCCGACGAAAGTTGCCAATCCGCTGCGCACTTCACGCCCGGGTTTTTTTCGCGGGCGGCGCCTCCCTGGTAACCTCGCGCCCATCATGCGCTCTTCGGTGGCCCTCGCTCTCCCTCTCCTCGCGCTCGCAGCGTGTGCCGCTGGCCGCGACGCCAGCGACCGCGCGATGCACGAGGACCTCGAGTCGCTGCAGGCCCAGAGCGATCGCCGGAGCGCGATGCTCGCCAACGATCTCCCCCCCGAACCGCGTGCGACCGAGGCGCCTCGTCGCGCGCCTGCGCTGCCACCTCGCGAGGTGATTCGCATCGGCGGTGCGGGCGGTGACTCGCCGCGCGTGGACGACCCGGGTCCGCGGCCGGTGCTCAAGGTCACGGGCGGTCGGCGCGGCAGCGGAACGGTCGAAGCGCAGAACCTCGACGACGACGACGCGCCGAGGATCTCGGACGAAGAGCGCGCGCTCCTGAAGAAAGCCGACGACGCGATGCGCGCCGGGAAGCACAAAGAAGCGCTCGAAGCCTACGGGCGCCTCGTCGTGCTCCGGCCCGACGGCCCCCTTGCCGAGGCCGCGATGCTCGGTCGCGCCGCGGCCCACCAAGCCGGTGGAGAGCCTGCGCGCGCGGCGGAAGATCTCGAAGGGCTCCTCGCGCGATTCCCCGCGAGCGATGCGACGCCCGAGGTCCTGGCGCGGCTCGCCATGCTTCATCGTGGGCTTGGGCACCGGGAACGTGCCTCGGAGCTCACGGATCGGCTACGCTCGGATTATCCGAAGAGCGAGGCGGCTCGGCGCCTTGCACGGGAGGACTCGCGATGATGCTTCGAACCGTACTCATGGCCGTGGCCCTGGCGCCCCTCGCGGCCTACGCGCAGCAAGCCACCGCGCCGCTGGCGCCAGGCTCGAGCGTGCCCGATCCCACCGAGTCCGCGCTCAACGCAGGTATGCTCGTCGGCGTCCCCGCGCCTCCCCCGTCCGGGCCGAAGCAAGCGACCGGCGGCGGCTACCTCCCGTCTTCCGCGCAAGGACGCGCGCCGGGCGAGACCGACACCTTCGACCTGCGTCGCGGCGGAGCGGGCGGAGCGGGCGGAGCGGGCGGTGGCTCGGTGCGCGGCGGCAAAGACGGCCCGGTCTTCCTCAATCGCCTCGAGCGTCCCTCCGGTGCGACGGAGGCCGCGCCCGGGCGCGCGAGCGTCGTGACCGTGCAGAAGGGCGACTCGCTCTGGTCGATCTGCGATCGCGAGCTCGGCAACGCCTACGCGTGGCCCAAGGTGTGGGCGCTCAACCCCACCATCGAGAACCCGCACGTGCTCGAGCCGGGGCAGCAAATACGGCTGCGTGCGCAGGGTGAGGGCGGCGAGGGTGGCGAAGCGGGCGCGGGCGGCGCGGCGACCGGTCGTGCGGGCATGCGCCTCGGCGCGGCGAGCACGGCGGCGAAGGGTGAATCCTACAAGTTTCAAGGGCGCGACCGCCGCGTGGCGCCGGACGCGGTCTTCCAGCTCGACGAAGGTCTCGTGGAGGAGGCCGACGGCTCGGTCATCGCGGAAATCGAGGGCGCTCCGAGCGACCGCCTGTACCTCGCGGCCGGCGACGAAGTGTGGGTGCGGAGCTTCGACGCGAAGAAGAAGAAGGTCGAAAACGGCCAGCTCCTCGCGGTGCACCGCATGGTCGAAGAGACGAACGTCGGCACGATCGTCCACGTGGTCGGCACCGTGAAGATCACGGCGGTGCGCGAAGGGTACGCGGTCGCGCGCGGCGTCATCGTCGAAGCGACGGACGTCATCGAGCGCGGCATGCGCCTCTCGAGCGAGCCCCGGGAGCTTCGCGCGGTTGCGCCGCGTACGGGTGGGCCGGACCTCGAAGCGCGGATCCTCGGGTCGACGCACCTGCACGTGTTCTACGGGCAAAATCAGGTCGTCTTCATCGACCGCGGATCGAACGACAAGCTCGAGCCGGGGCACACGCTCTTCGTCGAGCGCCAAGGCGACGGCCTTGCGAACTCGACGACGTACCGCATGGCGCGCACGAGCGTCGGCCTCGACTCCGAGCGCGACAACGACGAGCGTGAGCAGCGCGGATCCGGCTCCGACGAAGCGCTCCCGAACG
>CAIOHM010000018.1 GCA_903858055.1 uncultured delta proteobacterium | reverse complement strand
TGTTCCTCACGCTCTCGGGCGCGATGACCCCGGCGGGACTTCACCAGTCGTGCATCATCCCGCTCATCGAGCGCGGGATCATCGACTGCATCACCACGACCGGCGCGAACCTCTACCACGACGCGCACCGCATCATCGGCCACCGCATCCGTGAGATCGATCCGAACGCGGGCGACGTCATGCTGCGCGTGGCGCGCATCATCCGCATCTACGATCTCGGCTTCGACGAAGACGTGCTCCTCGAGACCGACAAGCTGTTCTCGGCGCTGCTCCGCCTGCCGGAGTTCCAGAAGAAGATGACCACGCCCGAGCTGCACAATTTGCTCGGAAAGAAGATCGCCGAGATCGAAGACGCGCTCGGCATCAAGAGCCCGAGCCTGCTCGCGACCGCGTACCGCTACGGCGTGCCGATCTTCGTCGGCGCGGTGCAAGACGGCAGCATCTTCCTGAACATCGTGAAGCTGAAGCGCATGCTCGGCCGCGACTTCAAGCTCGAGCTCGACGTCTGCGACGACGTCTTCGAGATGGGTGCCATGCAGCACCACTGCTTCGGCACGCTCAAGAAGAAGATGGCCGTGTGGATCCTCGGCGGCGGCGTCCCGAAGAACTACACGCTCCAGGGCGAGCCGCTGCTCGACCAGATCCTCGGTGTGCGCACGAACGGCTTCGACATCGACGTGCAGTTCTGCGTCGAGTCCGTCGACAACGGCGCGCTCAGCTCGTGCCCGGCCGGCGAAGGTCACACCTGGGGCAAGGTCTCCGCCGAGTCCGTCGCGACGGGCAGCCAGTACTGCCGCACCGACGTCACCGCGGTCTTCCCGTGGCTCACCTACGCGCTCCTCAGCGACGCGCGCATGCACCGCAAGCCGCGCCGCCTCATCGACGCGCGCGAGCTCGCCGTCTCGAACCTCCAGCGCGAGGTCGATCGTCGCCGCAAGAAGCTCCAGGCTACGCTCGAGTTCCCGCTGCCCGCGCCGAAGGCCAAGCGTCGCCGCGCATGACCGAGCGGCGCGTCGTCCGGCTGCTTGCTCGCTACCGCGTGACGAGCCTCGACGAGTTCGTCGAGCGTCACGCGGCGGACCTCGCGTCTTCCGGCATGTTCGTGCGCACCGAGAGTCCGCTCGAGATCGGCGCCTTCGTCGAGCTCGAGTGCCGTGGTGACGACGACGAAGCGCTGCTCTCCGCCTTGGGGCGCGTGGTGCGCGTGCGCGAGCTCCGCGACGCGCGCGAAGGGTTCCCCGCGGGCATGGCGATTCAGTTCTTGCGTGTCGACAAAGGCGCCGAGCGCGCGCTCGAGCAGGGGGAGCGGTCCTCTCGCTTCGGGCTCCGTGTCGAGGCGGACGACCGCTCCTGGAGCGCGCAGCAGCGTGTGAGCCAAGGTCTCTCGACGCCGCCGCCGCCCCCCGCGGCGCCGACGGCCCGTGTCGAGGTTCGGGTCGACGCTTCCCTCGTGCCGCCGCCGGGCGAGGCCGACCGCACGCCGCCGCTCTTCACCGCGCTGACCGGCGCCGAGAACGCCGCGCTCAGGCCAGGCCGTGTGCCCGCAGGTTTCGAGGGCCTCGTGCGTCACGGGTCGGCGCCCGATTCGTCGGAGGTCGCTGCGAATACGCCGCGCAGCGCCATCGCGCGCCCCTTTCTCGCGTCGGCCGACCTCGTCGAGACGCCGCGGCAGCCCCTCATCGAAGAGATCGCGGCCGCAGCGCCTTCGCCCTTCGGCGAGACTCTGCGCGGCGGATCGATGGCACCGACCCCCCTCTCGCTGCGCGCGGTCGAGCCTCCGCCCGCGTCGGTAGGTCCAACGTCGACCACCGACGTGGTCACGGTGCGCGAACCCGAGGCGCGCCCCTCGATCGATCCCCTCGCGGCCGCCATGGTCGAGGCCCCGGCGCCAACGGAGCCCGCGGCGCCGGCCCCGCCGCTCGCGCAGGCCGTGCGTGCCTCCTCGCGGGGCTCGAGCGTGGGGCTCTGGGTCGCGTTGACGTTCGCGCTCGCAGGTGGCCTGTGGCTCGTGGAGTGGCTTGCGGCGGAGCCAGCTCCCGTGCCTGCGGCGGCCGATCGCCCGCGCCGCTGAACGCGCGTAGCCGCTTGGAAGCAGGCGCAATTCGGCTAGGCTCCGCCCCGCCATGGAGCAAGCCCGTACCTTCGTTTGCCGCGCGTGCTCAACGCCGATCCCCCTGCAACACAAGTTCTGCGGTCGCTGCGGCGCGCCCGTGCCGCTCGAGAACCAGACCGCGAAGACCGTCTTCTTCGGTCAGCTGCAGGCCCCCGGGCGCGCGAAGCTCGTCGTCGTGCGCGGCGAAGGTGTCGAGGGCATGAGCTACCAGCTCGTCGCCGATACGCACACGGTCGGTCGCACGGGGCACATCGCCTTCACGGACGACCCCTTCGTCGCGCCGAAGCACGCCGAGCTGTATTACCGCGGTAATACGTTGGTCATCCGTGACCTCGGTTCGAAGAACGGCGTCTACGTGCGCCTGAAGGAGTCGGTCGAGGTTCGTGCGGGCGACCACGTGCTCGCCGGCGACGAGATCTTCCGCTTCGAGCTCCTCGCGGCGCCCGCGAACGGCCCCGACCCGGACGGCACGTTCTTCTCCGGCACGCCGTCGAAGGCCGCGAGCTTCCGCCTCGTGCAGGTGCTCGAAGGCGGCGGCGACGGGACCGCGGTCTCCTCGCGCGACGGCGCGGTCGTCGTGGGCCGCGAGGGCTGCGACCTCAACCTCCCGGCGGACCCGTACCTCAGCACGCAGCACTTCCGTGTCGCGGAGATCAACGGCCGCTGCGTGGTGAGCGACCTTGGCTCGCGCAACGGCACCTACCTCCGCATCCGCGACGAGGTCGAGCTCGCGCACGGCGACTACCTCTTCATCGGCCGCAACCTGCTCCGGGTCGAAGTCACGGCCTGAGCCTCGCGCCTCGCTTGCTTCAGAGCGGGGCGGCGCGCTTCTCCGCGGCCCCGATCGCGCCCGCGAGGTCGGCCGTGCCGCGCATGCACGGGTAGCAGTCGGCGCCCTTGCAGCCATCGGTCTTCACGTAGGGCCGAAGCAGATTCGCGCTGCGCTCGTCGCCCACCTCGCGCGTGCGTCGCAGGAGCGCCGCGACCTCCTCACAGCCCTGCGCTGCGCGGAGCTGCAGGGCGATCTTGAGCGCGGGCGTCGCCTTGGTAAGCGCCGAAGCGAACTGGAGGCTCGTGCGCGCGCGGGCTGCGAGCTGGGGGCGGGCCTGGGCGCTCGGGCCGTAGGCGAGGTCGTAGAGCTTGTCCGCGCCGCGCCAGCCGAGGCGCTCGCCGAGGAGCTTGAAGACCTCGTCGACGCCTTCGTTTGCCGCGAGGGCATCGTCGACGAGCGCCATGATTTGCGGCGCAGCGCTCAGGGCGGCGGCGGGGTCGGCCTCGAGCCATCGGTTTGCGGCCGCGAGCGAACTCGCGCGCGAGGAACCGCCGAGCTGTGCCTTGAAGAGCGCAAGCGCGAGCGCCGGGTTCTTCGGGTTCGCGGCGAGCGTCTCTTCGAGGAGCGCCACAGCGCGGGCCGCTTGACCCGCGTTCACGAGCTCTTGCGCTTTGCGGATCGCGCTCTCGGGGTCGAGCCCTCGCGGCGCCGAAGGTGGCGGCGGAGCGGGGAGTGGAAGCGGAGCCGGCGCCACGTCGGCGATCGGGCGCGGCGTGGGGACCGCGTGCTCGACGACCGGAGCCGGCGCAGGGGGGGAGGGCACACCCTCGGGAGCCGGGAGCGTGCGCTCGGCGAGGAACGTCGAGCGAGGCAACGCCGCGACGGGCGATCCCGCGTCTTTTTCGGCGCTCGTTGGGGTGCGTGCAACCTGCAAGAGTACGACGGTGAGCACGGCGCCGATGGCGGCAGCGACCCCGGCGACGAGCGGGGCACGAAGGCGCTTCTTTCGGGGCTCGAGCTCGATGACCTCATCGACGGCCTCTTCGATACGGCGCCGCGCTTCGAGGGGCATGGGCTCGGTCAAGACGATCGCGTCGGAGGGCACGACCTCGGTCTGGGCGAAGCTCTCGTTCTCGAAGGAGCGACCGCTCGCGAGATCGACCGCGCGCGGCGAACGGAGATCGCGCATCGAGCCGATGTTGCGGAGCTCCTCTTCGGCAAAGAGCCCGATCTGCACGAGCTCCTCGGCGAGCTCGTCGAGGGCCGCGAGCAGAGCTTTTGCGTCGGGAAAGCGCGCGTCGGGCTTCTTCGCGAGGAGCCGTGCGACGAAGCGCTCGACCATCGGAGGGACCATCACGTTCGGGTTGCGGTCGCTCATGGCGGGCAGGTCCGCGTGGACGTGCATGCCGAGCAGCGCGAGCTTGTTCTCCGCGTGAAATGGGCGCAGCCCCGTGAGGAGCTCGAAGGCGATGACGCCCACGGCGTAGAGGTCGGCGCGCCCGTCGATGTTCTGGCCGAGCGCCTGCTCGGGCGCCATATACTCGGGCGTGCCGTAGACCATGCCGACCTCGGTCTTCGGACCCGACATGCGCTCGAGGTCGCCCTCGGTGATCTTCGCGATGCCGAAGTCGAGCACCTTCACGAAGTCGGCTTGGCCGGCGCGCTCGATGAGCATCACGTTTTCGGGCTTGAGATCGCGATGCACGATGCCGAGGCCGTGCGCCTTCACGAGCGCCGAGGCGATCTGGCGGAGCACGTGGAGCGCCCGCGGCACGGTGAACGCTCCGAGCGCGAGCTCTTGCCGGAGCGTGCGCCCTTCGACGAACTCGAGGACGAGGAAGAACGCACCGTCTTCGAGCTGTCCGAAGTCCGTCGCGGCGGCGACGTTCGGGTGCTCGATGCGGCTCGCTGCCATCGCCTCGCGCTCGAAGCGCGCGACGATGTCCGCCACGGAGCTCCACTGCGGGTGGAGCACCTTGAGCGCCACCTTCTTGCGCATGAGGCGGTGCTCCGCGAGGAACACCGCACCCATGGCGCCTTCGCCGAGGAGCTTGTCGATCTTGTAGCGACCCCCCACGACCGCGCCCACGAGCGACTCCGCGCCTTCGGGGCGAATGCTCCCGTGTGTCTCGCGGATCTTTGGCGGCGCGTTCGGGTCGGGGGGAATCGAAATCGCCACCGCGCGCATGCGGCCCGAGCCCTCCTCGAGGGGCGTGCCCAGGAGGCGCGCGCCAATCTCACGCTCGATCGCCGTGTCGAGCGAACGGCCGAGGGAGGCGCCGAGGTCTGCGGGGGGCGGCGGCAAGGGCTTCACGTCGCCTGGGGTTGGCGTGGGGTCCGCCGTCTCTTCTTGCTTCTTCGCCGCCACGGGCTCTTTGCCGCGCGAGGGTTTCGCGGGCGCGGCCGCGCGCATGGAACCGCTCTTGGTCGTCGCCGGCGGCGGGCGCACCGAGACGGGCGCCGCAGGCATCTTTCCTGAGTTCCGTACGCCGGGGCTCGCGAGCGTCGACGCCGAGCCTGCGCTCGGCTTGCCCGGTGGGTTCTTGCCGCCTTCCGCCATACCCCCGAGCCTAACGCGCTTCGGAGGCGTTACCCAAGCGTTAGCGCCGCGGGCTTCGCGAGACTCCTCGGCGGCCCTCACACCAGGCGTGCGCGCGCACGACGGTCATACCTCGGATGGTTCGTGAAATATGTTGTATGCGAGGCATCGTCCGATGCCCGTGAACGTGCGGCCTGCGCGCGGAGAGGTGTCCCTGGCGGCTCGGCTTCGCTAGGCTGTGGGCATGGGTGTCGGCGCGTGGCTTCGTGAACGCTGGCGTCGCGACCGCGAGGCGGCCGCGGCCGATCCGCGCGACTTGCTCCTCGCGGCGGTCCCCGTGGTCGTCGGTCTCGTTGGGGCGGCGCTGCTCTTTCCGCGTGCGGTGGTGCCGGTCCGCGTGCCGCTCCCGGTCCCCGATCAGGCGGTGCTCGGTGCCGAAGCGCGCCTCGAGAAGCAGCGCGCGAAGGGAGCCTTCGAGAGCCCACTGCCGGCCGCGGTGCGTGAACTCGGTGGAGCGTTTCGTGCGTGGAACGGCCTCGCGTTTCGTGACGACGACGACGTGGAGCACGACGCGCATGCGCAAGCGCTCCGCCTCGGGGCCCTCGCGCGGGAGGTCCGCGGCGCCCACGGTGACGAAGCGCTCCTCGTGCTGCGCGCGGTGCAGCTCGAAGCCTTCCTCGTGGAGCTTGCGCGCTTCGAAACAACCGGTGACGAGAGCGACGAGCTCCGCGCCCTCGCAGGCAACGTGATCGCGCGCATGCAGGCGATTGGCTGGGTCGAGGGCCACCGTGCGAACGTCGCCCCGGCGACCTGGCGCGTTCTTTACCGAAGCCTCTGGAACCGGGCGATGGGCCTCGCGAGCGACCCCGCGTTCGCGCTCTCGCTCGACGACGAACGGGAGATCATGCGGTTGCAGCTCGCGCACCCGCACGCCGAAGAGACCGAGCGCGCGCTCCTCGGTGCCGAGCTTCGGGCGGCGAAGACCGCGGAGGCGTGCCGGACGCTCGCCTTCCACGAGGCGGAGGCCGTGGACCGGTGGCGCCTCGAGAAGATCGAAGCGTGGGCGCACCGCGACCCGAGCTACCCCATCGCCTATGCGCGCGGCGTGTTGCTCTTTCGCACGGGGCGCTTCGCGGAGGCCTCGCGGGCCTTCGAAGACGCGCGCGCCAAGGGCGGCCCCTTCGCCGAGCGCGCCTTTTTCCACGAGCGCGCAGCCCAAGTCGCCATGTTCGTGGAGCCTTGATCATGGGGGGGCTCGCGCGGTTCCTCCTCGGGGTGTCGGTCACGCTCGCGGGCCTTGCGGCGGTGCTTCTGCTCTTCGTCTTCGAGGCCCGCATGGCTCCCGCCGAGCGAGAGCCGACCGTGTGGCTCCTCGACCGCGGCCGGAAGCTTCGCGTAGGAGATCTTGCAGTATGCACGCATATCGGTGGCGTGGCAGTTGGTCGCGTGGCCGCGAGCGCGAATCAGAAGCTCGCGTTGCGAGGAAATTTGCTGTTCGTAGACAGTGAGCCCGTCGAGCGCCGCCCGTGCCGCGCCGCCGAACTCGAGGGCTTCGCGCCGGGCCGTTGCTTCGTCGAGCGCCGCGGCGACCGTTCGTGGGTCGTGCTCGCGCCGCAAGGGGGGCGCACGGTGGACCTCGAGGTCTCCGTGCCCGCGGGCCGCGTGTACCTGCTCGACGACGATCGCGCGGCGATGGATCGCGACTCGCGGAGCCTCGGCCCAATGGCGCGCGAGAGCTGCCGCCCCGTCGCCGCGACGATCACGGCCGGTTCGCTTCGCGTGCGGCCCTGAGCGCGCGCTGCGGTCGCTTCCGGTGACTCACGCGCCGCAGGAGGCTTCGACGCTCTCGTCGACCACCGCCTCACCCTCGAAGCGAGCGTCGTAGCCGGCGTGCGCGAGCTCGTGGCGCGCCGCCTCGATGGCCCCGAGGTGGGCGTCGTTCGTGCTGAGCCCGAAGTCCTGCGCATGGTCGTACGCGAAGAGCACGTACGCCGCGGAAGGCAGGCGCTCTTCGAGGGCGCCCGCCTCGATGGCACGCTCGAGGGCGAACTTGATCTCGCCGACGCGGCGCGAGGGCTTGAGGCCGAAGGCGGCCATGATCGCGTTTCCCACACCGGAGGGGAGCGGCGGGAGCTTCGCGTCTTCCGCGGCGAGCACGGCGATGCGCTCTTGGAGCTCGTCGAGCTGCGAGAGTCCGCGCCGCTTCTTCTCGGGGCGCTTCGTCGTGATGTCCGCGCGCGAGAGGCAGAAGAGGTCGTTGAGGTGCGGGCCCATCTCGCGGGCGAAGCGACGCACGGCGCTGTCGGTCCAGCCGCGATCGTATTGGTTCGCGCGGAGGTGGTGCAGGATGAGGAAGCGCACGGTTCGGCGCAGCGCTTCGTCGTTGCTGCGGGAGAAGAACGAGAGGCGCCGCTCGAGCTTGTCGAACATGCGCGTGCCGACCTCGGCGTGCCCGAGGAAGTGCACCGTGCCGTCGGGGGCGATCGACCGCGTCTTGAGCTTCCCGATGTCGTGGAAGAGCGCCGACCAGCGAATTTCCAGGCGAGACTCCGCTTGGCGCACCACCTGCTTCGTGTGCTTCCACACGTCTTTGTGGCGCCACTCGCCGTCGCCGAAGCCGATCATCGCGTGGACCTCGGGGAACACCACCTGGAGGCAGCCGGTCTCCGCGAGGTCGTCGAGGCCCTCCTCCGCGCCGTCGGAGACGATCACGCGGTCGAGGGCGGTGCGCACGCGGAAGCGGTCGAGGTCGATGGCGGCGCGGACGTCTTCCACCGACGCCGCCTCCACGAGCGAGACGCTGCGACCCTCGGCGCGCTGGGCAGCATGCTCGAACGCATCGAACGCGCGGTCGGCCTTCGCAGGCTTGGCAGGCTCGATCGTGACGTTCGTCATGAGGCTCCCCGCCTAAGCAGACGCGACGCCCCCGGGCAAGCCGCGGCGGCTTCGTTCCGGGCGTAACTCTCCGCAGGGTCCGCAATCTCGTGCGGAGGCGTTGCTTTTTTCCGCGCGCGCGCGGCGTCGGTCGGCGGCCGTGCTAGCTTCGCGCCATGCGTTTCGGCGTCGTTCGTCCCTTCGTGGCCCTCGGTTCTCTCCTCGCGATCGCCTGCGGCGGCGCCGTGCGCTCGGACCTCGTCTCCGACGATCCCAGCTTCGGGAACCTCACCGACGCCGCGGCCCCCGGCGACGCCTCCGTCACCACGGACGCCGGGTCGCTCCCGCGCACGGACAGCGGCACGACGCCGGTGCTCGACGCGACCGCTCCCGCGGACGCGGGCGTCGTCGTGGTCGACAGCGGGGTCGTCGTGGTGGACGCGGGCCGCGACGCAGGTGCCCCTGTGCGCACGTTTCGCTGCGGAGCCTTCGACGCCGGCGCGACCAGCTGCACGTCGGGCTCCGAAGACTGCTGCGCGGACATTCCCACGACCGGGCGCGCTTCGTTCAGCTGCGAAGCGCGCGGCGACTGCAACAGCAACGACGTCGCCCTCGAGTGCGCGAACAGCGCCGATTGCACGCCGGGGTCGGTCTGCTGCGGCTTCTTCTCGCAGACCTACGGTTGGGAGAGCGTCTCGTGCTTGCCGGCCGCGCAGTGCGCAGGCAGCGCGACGTTGCAGGCCACGCTCATGTGCAACCCCTTCGGCGTGAACAGCTGCCCCACGGGCCGCAGCTGCCAGGCCTCGTCGCGCCTCACGGGCTACGGCTACTGCCAGTAGCGTTCAGAGCGCGGACTCGATCCACGTCTTCACCACTTCGCGCGCCGGCTTGCCGGAGAACGCACCGCGCCCGAGCATGCCGAGGAGCGGGAAGTGAAGGTCGCGCTCGGCGGCGACGCGCATGAGCTTGGGCACGATGTCCGAGGCGACGACGCGCTGGCCTGTCTCGCGCTCGACCTCCACGAGCGCACGGCCGCTGGCGAGCGCGCGACCCACGAGGATTTCGGGCCGATTCTTCTGGGCCACCGCGGCGAGGAGGTCGCCGCCGCCTGCGAGACCGAGCATCGTCGACTCCTGGCCGCCCATGGCGACGACGAAGCGCGCGGCCTCACGGACCGCCTCGCTCGTGATCGCCGCGACGAGGCCCGGGCCATAACCTGCACCTTGCACATAACCGACGCCGAGCGCGAGGCAGGCCACGAGCGCACTCGACCACTCGACACCGCGGCGGTCAGGGGTGATCGCAACGCGGGTCTGCTTGCTCGCGAGGAGCTCTTTCGCCACCGCGAGCACTTCGGGGAACGCCGAGCCGCACGCGAAGAGCGTGGGGGAGCCCTCTTCGAGCTCGCTCACGAGCACCGGCCCGCCGAGCGCGCCCACGCGTCGAATGCAGGTCTCCTGAGCAAAGAGGTCGCCGATCGTCGTGACGGGGTCGTCCGTGAGGCCGCGCACCGCGTGAATGACGATCGCCTCGGGCCCGACAATCGGGGCGAGCTCGCGTGCTGCGGCGCGGGCCTGCTCGGGCGCTACCGTGAAGAAGAAGATCTTGCGGCCGCGCAGATCCGCGAGCGAGGTCGTGCGGTCGCAGCCCTCGACGGGCGCGAGGTTCGCGCGCGAAGACCAAAGCACCACCTGGTGCCCGTTGCGCGCGGCGGCGGCCCCGAGCGCTGAACCCCAACGACCTGCACCGACGACCGCGAGTTCGAGTCCCATGGCGGGAGCGTATCGAAAGTCGCTTCGCGTGTTCGACTGGAAAGTGCGACCGGAGGCGATCGCCGCCCATTCCGCCGCAGGTCAGAGCTTGAGCTTGACCGAGAGACGACGAAGGCGCATCGCCGCGCTGACCTGCTTCGAGAGCAGCTCGAAGTTCCCCTTCATGCCGATGACACCGTCGAAGCCGAGCTGCTTGTAGTTTGCAGCTTGCTCGGAGTCCGTCGTGTGGAGGTACATGAGCGGCGAGGTCGGGAGGCCCTTCGCGGCGCTGCGCAGCGCCTGGAGCATCGACGCGCCGTCCTGGCCAGGCATGTGGAAGTCGATGATGACGAGGACGCTGCGCCCGAGGTGCGGCCGCGCGTCGGGGTAGGTGGTCGCGGTCGTGACTTCGTAGTGCTCCGCCGCGAGGTGCTGCTTCACCTTCGCGAGAAGCGTGAGGCTGTCGTCGATCACCAGTATCGCTCCAGACATCTTTCCCTCCAATGCGCACGGAGTGTCCGTTCGTTCGCGGACCAGGGCAAGTGGCAAGCGAGCGAAAACGGGGCATGCTTGGCTCCATGACCTTGCCGGAGCCGTTCGAGGGGTTGTTGGCGCGCGCGCCGCAAGCGTTGCGCGTCGGGGTCGTG
Source organism: uncultured delta proteobacterium (assembly GCA_903858055.1). GTDB lineage: Bacteria > Myxococcota_A > Polyangia > Polyangiales > Polyangiaceae > CAIQDA01. Next base: position 10,548 of record CAIOHM010000018.1, on the reverse strand, counting down.
GGCGCGTCGAACGATGAGCGAAAGTTCGGGTCGATCATCTTGCGCGCCGTTCGGGCTCGCGGCTCGGTCGCCGTGCCCATCACGCCCTCCGCGTCGCACGTGGACGGTCTCGCGACGGCCCCGAGCGTGGCCGTGGCCGTGGCGCAGATCGACCTCGCAAACTTCGTGATCCCGCCGGCGCGGTCTCTCGAGGCGATCCGGGCCCTCCCGGCGGGGGCCACGCTCCCCGTGTGGTTTCAGCCGGGATCGCACGACGACGAAGTTCTTGCAGAGTGCAAGCGTCGCGGCTTGCCCACGCTCGTGGGGCCATGCATCCTCGTCGAGTTTGCGTCGCGCGCGTAGGCGCATGCGCGCTCAGCGCGGCGCGCAGCGGAGCACGAAAGTCGTCCGCGGGAGCGCGAGGGGGCCACGCCCGTCTTCGTCGACCCAACGCTCGCGCTCTTGGCTCGCGGCCAGCGTCGAGGAGATGGCCTCTTCGGGCACCGCGGCGTCGCTGCGGAGGATGACGTAGGCGCGCAGGTCAACGTCGGCCGTGGTTCGGCTGACGAGTACCTGCCGCACGGAGGCGAGAGCGCGCGCGGCGTCGCGGCCTGCGAAGACCGGGGCGTCGCTCGGGTCGAAGGTCGGGCCCGAGATCCCGACGGCGCAGAGCTCTCCTCCGCGTGCGGCGCTGCGCGGGTCGAGCACCCAGGTCGGCGCGTTCGTCCCCTGCACGGCGAGCTCGCTCCCGAGGCGGCACGCGAGGGCATGGGTGACGCGAGCGGTGGGGTCGTCGGTGCGGCCGGTGCGCTGGGTCTCGACGGCGACGACGCGCACGTTCTCGAGCGCGGCCTCGGTGACGTAGGTCGCGAGGCTGTGAAGCTCGCGTCCATCGTCGATGCTCACGTTGGCGATGTGGACGCCCTGGGCTTCGGCGAACTCACCGAGCGCGGCGGCCTGTGCGTGGCGAATCGCGTCGCCGGGGTTGAGCGTGGGGCCGGAAAACCCCGTGACGCACCCGCGCACCGTGGCCTTCGTCCACGCGGGGCTCTCCTCGCGCGCACCTGGCCCGAGAACGCTCGGTGGGGCGACGCGGCCCGTTGCCTCGACGGGGCCCGCAATGGGCCGAGGGTGCTGCATGCAGGATGCAAGCAGCAGCGGAACGGCGCAGAAGGGCAGACGGACCATCGGATCGCTCATGAGGCAACGGCTCCGAGGTTAGCATCGGCCTCCGGGCGTCGCTTGACCTTCCGCAGGTGCCATGAAAGCGTCGCGGCGGGGTGTTCGAGCCGTTTTCCATCGTCTGTCTCTTCGCGGCGTTGCCCGTGCTCGTCACGACGCTGCCGCCGATGGTCGACCTCCCGCAGCATGCGGCGCAGATCGCGCTGCTCCGCGACGTGCTCGCGGGCGAGACCCCCTTCGCCTCGCTCTTCGAGGTGCAGCTCTTCACACCGTACTGGTTCGGCTATTCGCTGCTCTTCCTGCTCGCGAAGCCCCTCGGGGTCGTGCGCGCCGCGAAGGCGCTCGTGGCGCTCACGATGATCGCGTACGCGTGGGCCGCGTCGCACTTCGCGGCGCGCGCGAAGGTCGCTCCGCATTGGCGTTGGCTCTTCGTTCCGCTGCCCTTCGGCTTCGCCTACGAGTGGGGCTTCCTGAACTTCCTCGTCGCCGTGCCGCTCGGCTTCGTGTTCCTGGCGCAGATCGACCGTGAGTCGCGCGAGCGGAGCTGGCGCGAGGTGCTCGTGCTCGTGGCCTGGGTGCACCTCCTCTTCTTCGCGCACGTCCTCGTGATGGCGTACTTCGTCGCGGTCGCGGCGCTGCTCCTGCACGTGCCGAACCCGCGCCAGTGGCTCCGCCGCGTGGCCCCGCTCGCTTCCGTGGGCCCTGTGGTGATCCTCTGGGTGCTCGGCAAGCGCGCCGCGGCGGGAGAGGTGCGCGTTCCGCCGGTGTGGGGGTGGCATTGGGGCCGCGTCGAGGCTCTTCCTTCCACGCTCTTTTCGCTGCCGCTCGGCGACGTGTACCTCGCGCTCGCGCTGGTCCTCGCCACGGCGCCGCTCCTGTGCGGCTACCGTGTGCGCCGCAGCCCGGCCGCGCTCGCTCCCTTCGCGTTCCACGCGCTCGTGATGCTGCTCGGTCCCCACGTCGCGTTCGGCACGAGCTTCGTCTACGAGCGCTTTGGCTACGTGGGGCTGCCCCTCTTGGCGCTGGCCTTCGAAGAGGCTCCCGCGGGGCCTAGCGTCGTCCGTGCACGCCGCGCCCTCGAGCCGGTCTACGCCTTCGTGGCGCTCGCCATGCTCGCGGTGCACCTGCGACGGGCCGTGCGCTACGAAGCGGAATCGGCGGCGTTTCGCGAGGTGATCGCCGAAGCAAAGCCCGGTCGCCGCATGCTCGGCATGCCGTTCTTGCGGGGCGGTGTGAGCTACCAAGCGCCCACGTACGTGCACTATGCAACATGGTACTCATCGCTGCGCGGCGGGCTCGCCGAGTTCAGCTTCGCGACCTTCTTCCCGCAGGTCGTGCGTTACCGGTCGGGGGTTCGCCCGCTTGCGACCGACCGCGTGAACTGGTCCCCGGAGCTCTTCTCGTGGGACGAATGGAAGCGTGAGGGGTACACGTACTTCCTCGTGCGCCAGGCCCATGATCCGCAAAACGAGCTTTTTCCGGCGGGCGCCGTGCGTCGCGTCGCGGCCCGTGGTGGATGGTGGCTCTTCGAGGTAAACGAGGAGGCTCCGTGACCAGTCCCTCTCCGCCGCTCGCTCTCTCGGTGGTCGTGCCCTGCTTCAACGAGGCGCCCGGGCTCGCGGAGCTCCATCGCCGCGTGTGCGAGGCTTGCGAGCCGCTCGTGGGGTCGCGCTTCGAGCTCGTGCTCGTCAACGACGGCTCGACCGACGCGACGTGGGAGGTGATCGGCCGCTTGGGCGGGGCAGACCTGCGCGTCGTAGGGCTCGATCTCTCCAGGAATTTCGGCCATCAGCTCGCGCTCAGCGCCGGGCTCGAGTTCGCGCGCGGCGAGCGGGTGCTCGTGCTCGACGCGGATCTGCAAGACCCGCCCGAGCTGCTCGGGGCCATGATGGCCAAAATGGACGACGGCGCCGACGTGGTCTTTGGCGTGCGCGAGCGACGCGAGGGCGAGACCGTCTTCAAGCGCGCGAGCGCCTCCCTCTTCTACCGCGTGCTCGAGGGGCTCGCCGAGACACCCATCCCGCGCGACACGGGCGACTTTCGCCTCATGAACCGGCGCGTGTGCGCAGCCCTCCAAGCGATGCCCGAGCGTCAGCGCTTCGTGCGCGGCATGGTCGCGTGGCTCGGCTTTCGTCAGGTGCCGCTCCCGTACGTGAGGCAGCAGCGCTTCGCCGGGGAGAGCGGCTACCCGCTCGGCAAAATGATCGCCTTCGCGCTCGACGCCATCACGAGCTTCTCGGTGAACCCGCTCCGTCTTGCGGTCTACATCTCCCTTGCGCTCTTCGCGGTCTCGCTGCTCCTCATGGTCTACGTGCTCGTCTCGTGGCTCTTCTTCCGCGCGGTGGTGGGCTGGGCGAGCCTGGGGTTCATCCTCGCGTTTCTGGGCGCGGGGCAGTTCTTCGTCCTCGGCGTCCTCGGCGAGTACCTCGGGCGCGTGTACGTGGAGGCCAAGGGCCGCCCGCGCTTCGTCGTGCGCGAGGTGCTTGGCGCGCGTGGAGAAGACCCGTGAGCTCCGCGGGCGACTACGCGTACGACGACGTGTTCTTCGCCTCCATCGAGCGCGGCTCCAGGCGTTCGGCGGAGGTGATCGTCCCGCTCGTCATGAGGGCACCGGCGCCGCGTAGCGTGCTCGACGTGGGCTGCGGCCGCGGCGCGTGGCTCGCCGTTTGGCGTGCGCATGGCGTCGAGGGACACGGCGTCGACGGGGCCTACGTCGATCCCCGCGCGCTCTTGATTCCCGCGGATCGCTTCACCGCCGTGGACCTCGCGCGTCCCTTCGCGCTCGCGCGCCGCTTCGACCTCGTGCAATGCCTGGAGGTCGCGGAGCACCTGCCGCCGGAAGCCGCCCGCGACTTGGTGACTTCGCTCTGCGCGCACGCCGACTTCGTGCTTTTTTCCGCCGCTCCGCCCGGTCAGGGTGGCGAGCACCACGTGAACGAGCGCCCCTACGGTTACTGGCGCGCGCTCTTCGCGGAGCACGGCTACGAGCTCTGCGACCCGTACCGCGGAGCCCTCGCGGAGGCGCGGGAGGTCGAGCCTTGGTACCGCTACAACACGTTCTTGTACGTGCAGAGTGCACGGGTGACGGGCGAGCTCGTCGCGGCCCGCGTGCCTGAGGGTGAGGAGCCTCGCGACGTGGCGCCGCCGCTCTACCGCTTGCGCCGTCGTGCGGTGGGGCTCTTGCCCGTGTCGGCGATGACCGCGATCGCGCAGCTCAAGAAGCACCTCGTGGTGCGCATGCGGCAGGCGCGGTCCTACGCCAAGAATCGGTGAAGCGCGGGGTCAGCGCGGCGGGTCGATCGGCGCGGCCGTGCTCACACCGGCGCCCGAGAAGCCGCCCGTGATGACGCTCGAGCCGTCGGCGACGACGCACGCCTTCGCGGTCGTGTTGTTGATGCGCGTGATCAGCGAGTTTCGCCCGAAGCCGAAGATCTCGCCCTTGTAGGCCGTGATGCCGAAGGTACGGCCGAAGGAAGCGGCGGGCTCGCTCGAGCAGCGCGTGTCGGCGGTGATGCGGCCGAGGAGGCGCCGCGTGACGACGGCGCGGCTCCCAAAGGCGAGCTTCGAGAGGTCGATCTCCAGGAGAGAGTCGCTCGACGAGCAGTTGAACGAGGAGGGCGGGTTCGGGCAGTCGCGCACCGTCGCGAAGCCCACCGAGCGCCCGTTGTTCTCGAGGAAGACGAGGTCGCCCGAGAGCTCCCACGCCTTGCCCACGTTGCCCGAGGGGTACGTTTGGCCGTTCGGGTCGCGGAGCGGCACGTTGCCGAAGGTGCCCACGATGCTGAGCGCACCCGACTGCAGGTCGACCGCGTAGAGCTCGCCGTCGCTGTTGGCGACGATGAGCGTCTCTTCGCTCGCGCCGAGGGTTCCCGCCGGCGCGAAGGTCGCGCCGTAGAACGAGACCGACGAGGCGTCGCCCGTGAGTTGCACGGCGCTGCCGCAGACCACGCTCGTGCCGACCACGCGGACGTCGAGGAAGATCTTGTCTTTCGCCACGGCGACGATGCGCCCGCGCTTGTCGATCGCGATGTCCGTCATGGACGACACCACGCCACCGTCGCGGCTCACGCAGTCGAAGTCGCCGACCGACTGGAGCGCGAGCTGCGGGTCGTCGGCGTCGATCTTGTAGAGGGTAGTATCGGTATGCGCGTAGAAATACGTTTTCGGCGGCTCGACCGGGCCTGCGTCGTCGCCGCTCGGAGGCACCACGATCGACGCGTCGCCGCCGACGGGCCCCGCGTCGACCACGGGCTGACGGCCCGCGTCGGGGAGCGCGTCGGCGGAGGAAGAGCCGCACGCGGCGCTCAGCGCGAGCGCACCGACGAAGGAGGCGAGGGAGAGGCAGGAAGAGAGGACGAGGCGCATGGCGATGGGGGGGCAGTGACAGGGAACGTACGGAGGCTTCGCTTCAACGGGCGCTCAGCCCGACGCGAACCGGCGCGGCCTCCGCGGGCGAAACCCCACGAGGAGCTACGCCCTCACGCGCCGGGGTCGTAGTGCGCGCACCCACGCGGCGCCACGCCTTTCGTGCGACGTTTTCGTCGCGGCACGGTCGAGCCCGATCGCGCGCCGCGAGCGCGCAGAGGTTTCGCACGCGGGAAAGGCTGGAAAGTCCACGCGTCCTTCGATACCTCTCGGGGGTTAGGAGCGTTCATGGGCGTCAAGTTCTTCGGGCAGTATCTCGTGGAGAAGCAGGTCGTGATGGCGGAGCAGATCCGCGAGGCGATCGAGTACCAGGAGAAGACGAACATCACGTTCGACGACCTCGCCGTCGAGATGGGCATGGTCGACCCGGGCGAGGTCCTGCGCGCCCGCAAGCAGCAGCAGAAGGAGCCGCTCCCCATCGACGAAATGCTCGTGCGCATGGGGTACATGACGACCTTCCAGCGTGAGGCCGTGCTGAACCGCCAGCGCGGTCGCCACGTCTACCTCGGTCAGGCCCTCGTCGAGCTCGGCCACGTCTCGCACGAGACCATCGAGGAGCACCTCACGGTCTTCGAGGCCGACCAAGCGATCTACCGCACGGACGACATTCGCCTCCCGGCGGGCGTGCCCGAGGCCGAGTTCTGCAAGAGCACGGCGGACGTCGCGTTCAAGCTGCTCACGATCGTCGCGTGGATCAAGCACCGGCCCGAAGAGGCGCGCGTCGTCACGTCGTTCACGGGGCGCGACTACATCGTCAGCATGTCGTTCGTCGGGGACGTGTCGGGCATGTTCGTCGTCTCCGCTTCGCGCGCGGCGGCGCTCTCGATGACCCGCGCTCTCCTCAACAGCGACGACAACGAGCAGCACCCGGAAGAGGTCGTCCTCGACGCCGTGAAGGAGTTCGCGAACGTCGTGTGCGGCAGCGCCGTCGCGAAGGCCTCGCGCATGAACCGCAAGGTCGAGATCGTCCCGCCGGACGAGTACCCGGTCGAGGAAGACCGTATCGTGCACGTGCCCGAAGACATGCTCGGCCTCTTCTTGCCGCTCGTCGTGGCAGGCGATGCCGCCGTGGACTTCGCGCTCCTCATGAACCACTGAGGCTCGGCGCCCCACGGTTGTGCGCTCCCTCCTCCGCCGCGGCGAAGCTCAGTCGCGGAGGTAGTGGCACGTGTAGCCGCTGGGATTTCGCTCGAGGTAGCGCTGGTGGTAGCCCTCGGCGGGCGTGAACGCGCCCGCGCGCGAGATCTCGGTGACGATCGCGTCGCGCCAGCGGCCGCTCTTCTCCGCGCGTGCTTTGGCCGCGCGCGCCTCGACGAGCTGCCCCTCGCTCGTGGCGAAGATCGCCGACCGGTATTGCGAGCCGCGATCGTTGCCTTGGCGGTTCGGCGTCGTCGGGTCGTGCATGCGAAAGAACCAGTCGTCGAGGAGCGACGCGAACGTCACCTTCTTCGGATCGAAGACGATCCGCACGGCCTCCGCGTGCCCCGTATACCCTGTATGGACATCGTCATACGTCGGCTTCGCGGTGGTGCCGCCCGTGTAGCCGGCGGTGGTCTCGAGCACGCCGGGGACCTTGCGGAGGATGTCTTCCATGCCCCAGAAGCAGCCGCCCGCGAGGATCGCGACCTCGGTCGTGGCCTCGCAGCCCGACGGTCCCGTCGTCCCCGCGCTTGGCTCGCCCGCACGCGCAGGGGCGCATGCCGCAGCCTCACTGGCCGCGATCGCCGAGGCGCCCACCGCGCTCGCGTACGTGCCGTAGCCCTCGCGCACGAGATCGTCCGCGGGCACGAAGCGCAGCGACGCGGAGTTCATGCAGAAGCGCGTGTGCGCGGGCGCGGGACCGTCGGAGAAGACATGCCCGAGATGAGCGCCGGAGGAGGCGCTGCGGACCTCGGTGCGGGTCATGAAGTGGGTCGAGTCTTCCCGCGTCGTCACGGCGTGCGGGGTGAGCGGCTGCGTAAAGCTGGGCCAGCCCGTGCCCGAGTCGAACTTGTCGCGGGAGGAAAAGAGTGGCGTGCCGTCGATGACGTCGACGTAGAGGCCCGGGCGGTGCTCGTCCCAGTACGCGTTTTGGAAGGGGGGCTCGGTGGCGGCCTCTTGCGTCACCGCGAAGGCCAGGGGACTGAGGCGCGCGCGGAGGTCCTCTTGCGTGAGCTCGCGTCGCCGTGGCGTCTCCGCCCCGAGATCACGGGGCGCGGGCTCCTGCTTGGCTGCGCTCGTCACGCCGAGATCGCTGCGGGTTGGCTCCTGCTTGGCGGGCACCTTCGTGCAGCCGGCCAGCGCGCCCGCGACGGCGAACGTGACGAGCGCGACGAGCCACACGAAGAGCGCGCGCGGGCGGATGCGGCCGAAGGGAATCGGGTGCGAGGTCATCCTCTCTCTCTGCGGCCTCGCGCGACAAAAAGAAAGGGAGGGCCCCGTGGGACCCTCCCGCGCGACGGAATGCGTCGGTTCAGCCGGCGACGATGGCCTGGAGCTTCGCGGCGACGTCGTCCACGATCGCCCGCGTCTGCGCGACGCCGAGCTCGATGACGATGCGGCGGAGCGTGGCGGCCGCGGTCGCACCGGCGCCCGATGCGACCGACGCGACGACCTTCTTCGGACGACCGCGCTTCTTCGGGGCGGGCGCTGCCGCCGCTGCAGCCTTCGGCGCCGCGGCGATCTTCGGGGCCTTCGGGGCCTTCGGGGCCTTCGCGCGGTTGGCGGCGCGAGCCTTCTTCGGGCGACCGGGCTTCTTTGCGGCGGGGGCCGCGGCGACCGGGGTGGCGGCAGCGGCAGGAGCCTCGGCGGTCGCGCCTGGTGCCGCGGCGCCCTTGGTGGCCTTCTTCGAGCCGCTCTTCTTCGGGGCAGCCTTCTTCGGGGCCTTCGGGGCGGCCTTCTTCGCGACCTTGGCCGTCGCGGGGGTGCCCGCGGCCTTCGCGGCGCGCTTGCCGAGGCCCGCGCGAACGCGGATCTTGTACACGTACGACGAGGTGAGCTTGAGCCCGGCGGCCGCAGCTTGGTCGATGATTTCCTGCACGCCCGCGTTGGGGCGGTCGAGGACGAACTTGGTGAGCGAGACCTTGGTAGCTTCGGACATGAATGCAAGATGCACGGTTATTTGTCCCTTGGGAAGTACCTTCGTGAAGAAAAACTTTCCGCAGGGACATCGCGTGAGTTGCTACGTTCGCTCCACCGATGAAACTCGAACGGCTCCACGGCGTGACCTTCGCCACCGCGCTCGCAGGCGTGGGCCTCGAGGCGCGGCCCGAAGACGCGTCGCCTTCGTTCGCGCTCGACGTGCAGCCTGCGTCCGAACTGCCTTGGAACGTCGAGGCTCCGCTCGTCTCCCGCTGGTCGAGCCCGGGCGCAGCCTGTGAGCTCGCGGTGCGGGGCGTGGGGCGCTTCGAGGTCACGGAAGCGCGTGTGTCCGTGACGCCCGTGCCCGGGCTCCGCGAAGACGTCTTGCGGCTCTTTCTGCGCTACCACGCGGTGGGTTTGCGGATGAGGCTCGCGGGCTTCGCGGTGCTGCACGGTGCCGCCGTGTCCCTCGCGGGGCGCGCGCACGTGTGGGTGGGCGTGAGCGGCGCGGGAAAGACCACCGCGGCGCTCGAGTGCTGCGCGCAGGGCGCTCGCTTCCTCGCGGACGAGGTGGTCGTGCTGCGTTCCTCGGCGGAGGGGTTTTGGGTGCGCCGCGGCGTGCCTTGGCCGCGGGTGGAGGCCGGTGCGCCCATGCACCTGCATGCGTTGGCGCACGCGGTGATCGCCGAAGACGCGGAGGAGGTCTTGCTCGGCCCCGTCCGCTTGCCGCGGAGCCAAGGGAAGCCTGGTGAGGCGGCGCAGCTCGCGGCGCAGGTGCTTGGCGGGTACCGGCCCGAGCTTGCGTGCACTCCGGCGGAGCTGCGCACGCGCGAGGCGCTCCTCGACGCGCTGGTCTCCCTCCGCAGTTGACGTCGCCTGCGCGCGAGCGTTTCATGCGCGCCATGAGCGAACTCATCAAGGAAGACCTCGTCGTCGGCTCGGGCGCGGAAGCGGTTTCGGGCCGCGTCGTGAGCGTGCATTATACAGGGACCCTCACCACGGGTACGAAGTTCGACAGCTCGCTCGACCGCGGGCGTCCCTTCGACTTCCCGCTCGGCGCGGGCCGCGTCATCAAGGGCTGGGACGAAGGCGTCGCCGGCATGAAGGTCGGCGGCAAGCGCAAGCTCACGATCCCCCCGGAGATGGGCTACGGCGCAGCCGGCTTCCCCGGCGTCATTCCGCCGAACGCGACCCTCGTGTTCGAGGTCGAGCTGCTCGCCGTCCGCTGAGCGAGCCTTCCCTCGCGGGCGTCCCTTTGGGGGCGCCCTTTTTTGTCTCAGCCGCTTCAGGTGTTTGGGCCGAGGACCGCTTCGAGGATCTGCGCCTCTTCCATGCGGAAGGCGCGCGGGCCGAGCGGCACGTCGACGGCGCGCGTGATCTGCGACATGACGAGCGTGACCCCAGGACGAACCGTCGTCGTCGCGACGATGCGCCCCGTGGCGTTTGGCGGCAGGATCGCGATTTGGTCGTAGAGCGCGACGGTCGCGAGTTTCGAGAGCTCCTCGATGCGCGAGGTGACGAGGGGCTTCCCCGAGCCGCCCGAGGGCGAGAGGGTCTTCGGTAGGCCCACGACGCCGGTCACGACGCCGATGCGGCCGCCAGGCGCGCCGGGCAGGCCGAGCGGCTTGGGTGGGGCGAGACGACCTGCAGCGGCAGGCATCGTGGTCGCGGTCGTGCGCACACCGACCGTGGGCGCAGCGCCGGGCATGCGGATCGTGGGCATGCCGGGGCGTGGCGCGCCGGCGAGCGCGGGGTTGCGGTTTGGGGCGACCGTGGAGCCTGGGGGCGCCGGGCGCGCGGGCGGCGCGACGCTGGCTCCGCCGGGGCGGGCCGCGGGGTTCAGGGGCGCGTGGAGCGCCGGGGCCGGGGGAGGTGCGGGCGTTTGCGAGGGCTTCGCCGGTG
>CAIOHM010000017.1 GCA_903858055.1 uncultured delta proteobacterium | reverse complement strand
GCACTTCACGAGCCCGATCCGCCGCTACCCCGACCTCTGCGTACACCGCGCCGTGAGCGCGATCATCGCGGGGAACGCGCGCACGTCGCTCGACGAGGGGAAGCTCGCCGTGGCCGCCACGCAAGCCTCCACCATGGAGCGTACCGCCATGGAGGTGGAGCGCGGCACGGTCGACGTCTACCGCGCGTGGGTCATGCGCGATCGCGTCGGCGACACCTTCGAAGGCACGGTCTCGTCGTGCACGCCGAGCGGCGCTTACGTCACCCTCGACGCGCCCTTCGTCGATGTCTTCCTGCGCATCGAGTCCCTCGGAAGCGACACCTACGCGTGCGACGATGAGGGCCTCGCGATCGTCGGCGTGCGCAGCGGCGATCGCATCACGATGGGCGACCGGCTCCTCGTCCGCGTCGACGACGTCTCGCTCGTGCGACGCCAAGTACTTGGCGCACGCCTCGAGACGCTTCAGCGTGCGCACGGCAACGACGACGGTGCGCTCGAAGCCTACCGACGCCGACGTGCCAAGCGCGAGAACGAAGGGAGCGCACGGCGCCTCGACGCGCGACGCGAGCGCGCCGGTGGCGCCGAGAAGCCGACGCGCGGAAGCACCGGGCGGAGCCGCACCGGCGAGCGCCCTGCCAAGGCGGGGAAGGCCGCGAGCAGCGGCGCCAAGAAGAAGGCCAAGCCGGCGGTCGGACCGAAGGCCTCGAAGGCGCTCAAGAAGGCCGCCAAGAAGCTGAAGCGCCGCTGAGGGCACGTGCTCGCCCTCACGGTCGTCGGCGGCTCCGCTAACGTGAGGTCCCGTCGCCGCGCTCGCCCGGCTGCATCAGATCCGCGAGCGAGCAGCCGAGCGCGGACGCGAGGGCTTCGAGCGTATGCGTGGTCGGCGCGTGACGCCCGCGCTCGACGCTCTGGACCGCCGACATCGAGAGCGACGCGCGCGACGCCAGCTCGCGCTGCGTCAGGTGGAGCGCGAGGCGCCGGGCGACCACCTCGCGCGCGAGCCACGAGCGAAAGGAAGGCGGCGCGTCCTCGTCACGCGCCGGGGAAGCCGACGCTGGCGCTGCGTCCTCGCCGACGGAGGTCGCCTCGGGACCGAGGCTCTGCTCGAGTTCGCGGAGGAGCGCGGAGGGAGATCGGTCGAGGCCCGCCGCCAGACGAAGGAGCGAGTCGAGCGTGAGGTTCGCCTCGCCTCGCTCGATGCGCCGAAGCTGCCGCGGCTCGAGGCCCATGCGACCGGCTGCCTGCTCGACGCCGTAGCCCATGGTCCTTCGGAGCTGCCGCGCGGCGAACCCGAGCGCGCGCTGAGCCTCGTCCGTTTCGAACGGACGCCGCGCGGGCGGCAGGGGGGGAAGGCGTGGCCGTGGCACGCGCGAACCTTCGGCTCAGCGCGCCTCGTTAGCGAGACACGGACGGTCCATCTTATGCTGGAAAAACCATGGGACTTTTTCGCACGAAGCGGATCGCACACGCTTCGCACGGCTGAGCCCGGTTCTACTTCTTGAGCAGTCGCCGGAGCAGGTTCGTCGACGCGCTCGACGAAGGTACACCGCCAGCCGTCGGGTCGTCCTTGCCTTGGCGCATGTTGAAGAGGCGCACTTCGCGTGCAGCGTCGATGTTGTGCGGGTTGAAATCGACGGCGCGCTTGAAGTCGGAGACGGCCTCGCCGTTGCGACCGAGCTTCTTGAGCAGCGTGCCGCGCCACACGAACGCTTTTTCCATAGAGTCCGACGCTTCGAGCGCGCGCGAGAGGCGCACGACGGCGTCTTCGATGATTCGGTTCGGCACGCCGGCCTTGGAGCCGTCGATCCACGCGACGAGCGCTTGGATCTCCGGCGCGCGGCCGTCGAGGTCGAGGGCCTGACGCGCGAGCCGCTCCGCTTCGCCGACATCGCCGCGCGCGAGAAAGAACTCCGCCTTTTGGAACGCCGCCGCCGCCGTGAGGGAGCTCGCCACCGCCGAATCGACGGAGGATGCCGAGGAAGCTCGCCCGCCCTGCTCGAGGTACGCGGCGCGCTTCTCGTCGTTCGAGAGCGTGGCATGCGCCTCGTTGAGCTTCGCGAACACGGTGGCGCACGTGACCTTCAAGTCCGCGAGCTCGGCCGGGAGACGATCCGGGTGCCAGCGCTTCGCGAGGCCCATGAACGCCTTCGAGACCTCGGCGCCGGTCGCCGTGCGCTCGACACCCAAGAGCTCGAAGTAGTCCAGGCGATCGACGCTCGCGGCCACGCGCTCGATTTCGACCCGGCGCTCCGAAGGGCTCCCGGCAACCATGGAGCTCGAGGGGGTGGCGATCGGCATGGTGCCCGAAGAGGCACCCGGCGCGGGCGGTACCGAACGCGAGCCGGAATCCGGCGGCGTGCTCGCGGGCCCCGAGGGGATCGAGGAGTGGCGCGCGAAGCGCTGCGAGGTCGGGTCCTCGTCGGTCACGGCGGCGCCGAGCGCGTCCACCTGCTTCGTGATGAGCAGGAAATAGACGAGGAGCTGGCATGTGCGGCCGTCGAGCAAGCCGAGCTCCGCGAGCTCGTCGACGGAGCGCGCGGTCTTGAGCGCGAGCGCCGCGGCCGCTTCGTCGTGGAGGAGCTCGCAACGCGAGAGGTCCGCGTTACGTGCAAGTTGCACGCGACCCGAGCCGATGCGCTGAAGCGTCGCCTGAACGATGTCCCAGTTCGGGTACTCGTTGATCGCGCGCCAGGTCACCGGCAGCAAGTCGATCGCGATGGGCGAATCCGTCGACGCCGCGCCCACGAGGTCGGCGTCGGCGTAGTACGAGTAGGTCGTTGCGGGGGCGAGGCGAAAGATCGCGCGGAGCTTGCGGTTCGCCTGCTGCCGAAGCCCCTCGGCGAGCTGAGCTTCTTTGATGAAGCCTGCCTCGATGAGGATTTGCCCGTGCTGCTTCCGCTCCACCTTCATGCGCTCGAGCGACATGCGGAGCTGGTGCTCGTTCATGAAGCCGAGGTCGGTGAGCACGCGGCCGAGGTAGTGCGCGGGCTCGGTCGTGTGGATGCGGAGCGCGTGGCCCTCGCGGATGTAGAGGCTCGCCTCGGGGCCGTCCGCGGGCCTCAGGACGAGGGTGCCTGTGAGCCTGCGCTCCGAGAGGTAGACGTAGAGGTGCGCGAGCGGCGTGCGCGCGAGAACTCCGGTGGCCGATGGGGTCGGGTTCGCTTTCACGTTGGCTTCCGGCATGGGACCTCACCGGGAAGTATCGCGCCGTTTTCAGAACGATGGAGCCCGAAAGCGTCGACGTGGCGTCGAATCACCCGGCACCGTGCTCGAACGCGCATGGTAGCCTTCGAGGCTCCGATGCCGCGCGTCGACAGCCAAGAACCCATCCCGGCCCGCTTGGGGCACTTTGACATCGTGCGTCGCCTCGGCGCCGGTGGCATGGCGGAGGTGTTCCTCGCGAGCAAGCCCGGAGCCGAGGGGACGCGCAAGCTCTTGGTCGTCAAGCGCGTGCTCGCCGCACACGGAGAGTCGCGACGGCTGCGCTCGATGTTCGTCGAGGAGGCGCAGCTCGCGACGCGCCTGAACCACCCGAACATCGTGCAGGTGTACGACTTCTTCGAGGAGCCCGGCGGCGGCTTGCTCCTCGCCATGGAGCACGTCGACGGCCCCGACCTCGGCAAGCTCCTCGGCGCCGCGCGAGCCTCGGGCTTGAGCCTGGGCCCGTGGCTTTCCTCGTGGGTGATCGCCGAAGCGGCGAAGGGTCTCCACTACGCGCACGAGAAGCGGGACGAGGCCGACCAGCCGCTCGACATCGTGCACCGCGACGTCTCGCCCCAGAACATCTTGCTCTCGTACGACGGCGCCGTGAAGATCGCGGACTTCGGCATCGCGAGCGCGCGCCCCTTCCAAGAGGAGAGCGGGGTCCTCAAGGGGAAGTTTGCGTACATGTCGCCCGAGCAAGCGCGAGGCGAGAAGGTCGATCGCCGCAGCGACGTCTACGCGCTCGGAGCCGTGCTGTGGGAGGCGCTCACCATGCAGCCCATCCACGGCGGACTCGGCGGAGAGGCGCTCCTCGACATGGTGCGCACGGGCCACGTGGAGCCCCCTTCGTCGGTCGCCGAGGGCATCCCCGCGCGCATCGAAGCGATCGTCATGCGCGCGCTCGCACCGCAACGTGACGACCGCTACGAGAGCGCACGCGCCCTGGCCCAGGCGATCCGCGAAGCCCTCGCGAGCGAGAAGCAGTTCGTCGACTCACTCGCGCTCGAAGACGTGATCGGTCAGCTCGTCGGCCGCACGCCGCTCGGGCAAACGCAGGGCATTTCCCTGCCGCCAGGCGCCGCGGACGATCGCTTCAAGACCAACGCCGCCGCGCCGGGCCCCCTCGCCGAAGAGCCGAAGCTCCGCGAGGTGCGCCGCGTCGCCGTGCTCTCGCTCACGCTCATGCATCGCGGCGAGGGCGGCGAAGGGTCGGCCCTGCCCGCGAACCGCTCCCTCGAGCAGGTCAAGCAAGCACTCGACGGCCTCGCGCTCAGGCACCGCGTGCGCTGGACCTGGGCGGGGCTCCGCGCGACGGCCATCGCAGGCCTCGAGCTCGAGCACGGCGATGCGCCGCGCCACGCGTGCCGGTGCGCCGCCGACATTCACGAGCTCCTGCGCGAGTTTCGGCGCGACGAGACCGCGAACTGGTCCGCCACCATCGCCATCGTGCGCGGCGAGGCCGCCGGCGTCCGTGACCGCGACGACTGCCTCGACAAGGTGACGCTGCGCGAGCCTTCGCGCGCGTTCCTCGAGCTCTTCGCCCAGCGTGCCGAACCCGAGAAGACGCTCGTCGCAGGCGGCGTGTACCGCTTGGTGAAGCGCGAGTTCATTTGGGAAGACTCCGAGGCGATCGACTTGACCGGCCTCGGCGACGCCTCGCTGCCCGAGGTGATGCGCACGTACGCCCTCGTGCGTGCGCTCACGCGCGAGGAGCGCGACCGCGAATTGGCGCTCTCGCACGCGGCGCTCTTCGGCCGCGACGTCGAGCTGAACGACCTGCGGGCGGCGCTCTTCGAGGCCACGGGGCGCGGCCAAGGCGGCGGCGCGGTCACATGTCGCTCGATCGTCGGCGAGATGGGCATCGGGAAGAGCGAGCTCGTGCGCGCGTTCATCGCGCAGCACCCCGAGGCTCGAACCATCTACGTGGACGTCACGCCCGGGAAGCGGCACGTCGCCTACGGGACCATGGGCGAGGTCGTTCGGCAGGTGGTCGAGCTCGACACCTCGGGCAGCAAGCACGAGGCGACAGAGCGGCTTCGCGCGCTCTTGGGGCCGCAAGGAGACGACCTCCCCGTGGTGCTTGCAGACCTGGCTTTTCCCTCACCGCAAGCGCTCGTCGACAACGACCCGACCGCTCGCCGACGGCAGCTCGTGCTCGGCACGCGTGCGCTCCTCGCGGCGCTGTCGCGCAGGCGCACGCTCATCGTCGTCATCGACGGCGCGCATTGGGTCGACGACCGCAGCATGGACCTCCTCGGAGATCTTCTCCGGCGCGGCGACAAGGCGCGCATCCTCGTGCTCCTCGTCGGCCGGCCCGACGACCGGGTGCGCCACATGCTCGAGGCGTTCCCCGCCATCGCGTTGCGTGCGCTCTCGCGAGAGGACCAGCTGCGCGTCGTCGCGGGCCACTTCGGCGTCGACGCGAACGTCGAAGAGACCTGCGGAGACTTGCTCGATCGCGCGGGCGGCAACCCTTTCTTCCTCCTCGAGCTCGTCGATGCGCTCGCCGAGCGCGGCGCGCTGGAAATCGTGGACGTTGACGCGGGTTCGGACGACCAAGAACGCCGCGGTGCGCGCTTGGTGCGGCGGCACGAGCGCGACGGCGACGACCTGCCTTCGACGCTCGAACAAGCGCTGAGCCTCCGCCTCGCGGAGCTCCCCGAAGACGAGCGCGCCATCGTCGACTGGCTCGCGGTCTCCGGCGGCGCGATCCTCACCGGTGAGCTCGAGCTCCTTCACGGGGGGTTCGCCGACGACACGATCGCGCGCCTCGGCGCTCGCGG
>CAIOHM010000016.1 GCA_903858055.1 uncultured delta proteobacterium | reverse complement strand
GCAGGTGCCGCAGTTCGTCGTGCTCGTGCGCGTGTCGACGCAGCGCCCGGCGCAGACCGTGAACGGCGCCGCGCAGGTGCAGGCTCCGTTCACGCAGGCGAGGTTCGCTGCGCACTGCTGACCGCACACGCCGCAGTTCTGGATGTTCGTCTGCAGATCGACGCAGCCGAATTGGCAGCGCGTCAGGCTGCCCGAGCAGGTCGTGCCGCAGGTGCCGTTGTTGCAGACTTGACCCTGGCCGCAGCGGTTTCCGCAGGCGCCGCAGTTGAAGACGCTCGTGGCCGTGTACGTGCACGAACCGTTGCAGACCGTCGCGCCGCTCGGGCACTGGCAGGAGCCGTTCACGCAGTCGGCGAACTGGGCGCACGTGGTGCCGCAGGTGCCGCAGGCGTTGTCGTCCGTGAGGAGGTTGCGGCAGGTGTTGCCGCAGAGCGTGGTGCCCGAACCGCACACGCAGCGCCCGGCGGAGCACACCTGGCCTTGGCCGCACTGCGTGCCGCAAGCGCCGCAGTTCTGGGCGTCCGTCTGCGTGTTCACGCACGCGCCGCGGCAGAGCGTGCCGCTCGTGCAGGTGCACGCGCCCGCGTTGCAGGTCTGACCCGTCGTGCACGCGCGGCCGCACTGGCCGCAGTTCTGCGTGCTCGTTTGCAGGCTCACGCACGAACCGTTGCAGTTCGTCGTGCCCGGGGCGCACACGGTGCCGCACGCGCCGTTCGCGCACACTTGACCCGCGGCGCACGCGTTGCCGCAGCCGCCGCAGTTGCGCACGTCGGCGGCGATGTTCGTGCAGAAGCCGTTGCACGTCTGCTCGCCCGCGGGGCACTGGCAGGAACCGTTGACACAGCTCGTGCGACCCGTGCAGCGCGTGCCGCAGGCGCCGCAGTTGTTGAGGTCGGACTGGACCGCGGTGCAGACGCCGCCGCAGAGGGCGCGGGGGGCCGCGCAGCCCGAGCCAGCGTCCGTGGGCGCGGTGCCGCTGTCGACGGTGGGCGTGGTGCCGCTGTCGACGACGGGCGCGGTGCCGCTGTCGACAACGGGGGGCGTGCCTGCGTCCGTGGGCGTGGCGCCGCTGTCGACGCTTGGTGCCGGGCCGCCGTCGAGTGCCGGTTCGATCACGCTGCCGTCGGCGTCGACGATCGCGCCGTCGGGGAGGACCACGGCGCCATCGGGGAGGCCTGGCTGGACCGCGCTGTCGAGGTCGAGGCCGCCGTCGAGGTCGAGGCCGCCGTCGAGACCGGGGGCGGTCACGGCGACGTCGCCGCAGCCGATGGGGGCGAGGGCCGCGAGCGCACCGAAGACGATGGCCGGGCCGAAGAGACGGGAGGGCTTGGGGGAGGTCATGCGCATGGGAATTCCGTGGTTTTCGCCTCGTGCCCGCGTTGGGCTCGAACCTTCGCTCGAAAAAGCGAAGGCGAAGAGGAGCCCCCCTTCGCCCGCGCGATCGTGCTCGCACGACGCCCTACGCGGCCGCCTCCGCGATGTCGATCATCCGAAGCAGGTTGTGCGTCGCGTGCGCGAGGAATCCGTACTGCTTGAAAACGTGCGCCATCATCAACTGCGCGAAGCGGTCGAGGGCGACGTCGCGCAGCGCGAGCTGGAAACCGCGGCGCCACGCGGAAGCCTCGAAGGTCTTGCCCGAGCTCTTCTCGAGCGCGGCCTTCGCGTAATCGACGTACTCCCACAAGAGTTCGCCATCGAAATCTTCGGGGAGCACGAACGCGAGGAACTCCGCGATGTCACGCTGGGGCACGTGAATCGTCGCGAGCTCCCAGTCGTAGGCGCAGAGGCGCGTGCCGCCCTCGTCCGCGCGAATCGCGAGGTTGCGCGGGTTGAAGTCGTTGTGGACGAGCGTACGGGGCATCGCCTCGAGCTCGGGCCACCACTCCTGCGTGCTCTTCACGAAGCCGCGGACGCGCTCGGCTTGCTCGAGGGTGATGAGCTCGGGGAACTCGCTCGACCCTTGCACGAGGAGCGCGTCCCAGAGCTCGCGCAGCTCGGTGCGCTGCTTGGTGGACGGGTACTCGCCGATCCACGGCTGCCCCGCGAGCTCGCCTTCGCGGCCGAGCCAGATCGCGTGGAGTTCGGCGGCGCCGTCGAGCACCGTGCGAATGTCCGCGCGCGTCCACTTCTCGGGCTCGTCGACCGAGTCCATGAGGAGGAGCCCCTCGAGCTTCTCGAGCCCAAGGATGTACGCCTCGCGGCGCGCGTCTTCGAAGAGCACGTACGCCTTCGGTGTGTGCGCGAGGAAGCGCGGATCGGTCTGGCGGTAGATGGCGAGCTCGCGTGCGTGCGAGGCAAGGAAGCCCGTGCGCGCCTTGGACTTCTCGTGCGCCGCCGCCACGCGCGGGCCGCACATCTGGGCCATGCGGTTGGCGATCATGATGATCTCGACGTCGAGGGGCTTCGACTTCAAGATCACGTCGACGTGGGAATCTTCGCCTCCCGTCGACGTGTAGTGTGCACGCAGCGGGAAGAAGCCCACTTGCTTCTCCATGTTGCGGCTCGACACCTCGGCGATGATGCTCGACCCCATTTGGAACGTGATGGGCTCCACGACCGAGACTTTGAGGCCGTCGTCGCCGAGGCTCTTTTGGAGCGCGCCCTCGAAGAACGCCGGCGTGAGGTCCTTCTTCGAGAACCACTCGACGGGGCGGTTTCGGCCGAGGCGATCGTGGGCGTGCGCGAACTGGCCCGAGGCCATGGCCGCGCCGGTGCTCAGATCCAGTGCGAGGCAGAAGCCCGCGATGATCTCCGCCAAACGCTGGGATTTTCCTGCGCCTACGCAGCCAATGCTCTCGAGGAGCGCGCGCTGCGCCGGCAGGTGCGTGCCGCCGCCGACGGACCCGACGATGAGCGCCGGGAGGACCATGGACGCGTAGACGCCGTCGTCGACGAGCTCCGCGTGGAGCTGCGCCACGGAGGACTCGTGCACGCACGCGATGTCTTGGCCGAGCGCCGTGAACATGGCGCCGATGACGTTCGCCGCGTTGATGGTGAAGCCCACCATGCCGACCGCGATGCCGCCCGCCTGCGCGCGCGCGATGCCCTTCACGAACGACTTGGGATCGATCTTGAGGACGTCTTCGAAGATATCGCCGGGAATCCAGGTCTCGGCGACGACGCGCGTGCCGCGCCCGTTGAGGAACGACGAGTAGGTGACCTTCTTGTCACCGCTCATGTTCCCTTCGAGGATGAAGTCGCGGATCTCGATCTCGCGGAAGAACTTCATCTGGCGGACGATCCACTGGCACGCGTGCCACGTGCACGCGGTGGTCATGTTCTGACCCGCTGCATCGCCCGTTTCGTAGAGGAAGTTCAGGTTCACCGTGTTGCCCGTGATGACGGGCTCCACGGAGACGAGCTTGCCGTGGCGCGTGACCTGCTTGATCTGCTCGCGGATCGTGTCGACGTGCTCGCGGATCCATTGGGCGAAGACCACGGCGCCGTTGAGGCTCGAGAGCACGAACACGGGCACGCGCATCATGCGCTGGCCGAGCACGCGCGTGATGCAGCCGCCGGCGCGCGTGATCGCCGTGGCGCCGCGCGTGACCGAGGCGACGAGCGCGCCTTCGGTGGTCGCCATGGGGGCGTAGACCATGCCGCGCGCCTCTTGGCCGCGGAAGAGGAGCGGCCCGCCGATGCCCACGGGCACCTCGACCGCGCCGATCATGTTCTCGATGTTGCTGCTCAGGCGCTCGGCGTCGAGGCGCGTGTCTTCGAGCGCCGCGAGGTTCGTGCCGCTCGCCTGGCGCAGGAAGTTGAGGCGGTCTTTGCGGCTCGCCTCGTTGTAGGTGCCACGCCCAGGAATTCGCGGCACTTCGTCGCGCGGGATTTGCCCTGCCGCCGCGGCGGCGCCGATGGAGAGGAGCTCGACGAGCTGCCAGAGCGTTGCGCGGTTCTCCTCGCCGTCGGTCGTGACGACCACGCTGCTGATGCCGTTCGCCGCGGTCGTGACCGAGCGCACCTCCATGCCGTGGAGCGGCGCGATGCCGAGCGCTTCGAAGTCGCTGAGCACGAGGTCGACGGTGGCACGCACGGCCGGAGCCTCGCCTTGAATGCGCACGAGCGCGCCGTCTTCGGAGAGGTCGCCGAGCTGCGCGGACCACGTGGTCGTGTCGCGCACGACCTTCACGCTCGGCAGAGAATCTTCAGGAAAATGGAAGCGTCGCGACTTGCGTTCGTCGCCGCGGGTCTGGCGTGCGGTCATCGGGGTTGAACCTCGTCAATGTGGAAGGCGCTGTAGAAGAGGGCGCGGTCGCGCGCGTAGAGAGCCTTCGCCTCGGCGTCTTGCGGAGCGATGAGCGCGTGCAGGTGCTCGGGCACCGCGCGCGGCACGAAGAGGTTCCAGTAGATGATGCGGCCGCCCACGCGGAACCGCTCGCCGAAGGTGCGGTACATGGACTCGCACGTGGCCTCGTCGAGGTACTCGAAGAGGTCCGAGAGGTTCGCCTTGTTGAGCGCGCCCTCGGGCTGGGATTTCACGTACGAACCGAGCTCCTCGTTCACGAGCTCCACGCGGCTGACGAGGCCCTTGAGCTTCGCGTAGTTCGCCGGGTGCAGGTAGGTCTGCACGTGCTCGAGGCTTCGGTAGCGGCCCGTGAGGAGCGACTCGAGGTAGTTGTTGCGGCGCGAGGGCGTCGCCGTGCAGATCGTTTGGAAGCGCTTGAAGAAGTAAGCCGCGAGGCGCGCGTTCTTCTCCTTCGTGTCGTCGGTGCCCGCCACGTAGCGCATCTGGCGCTCGTCGCGGCCTTCGCCGCCGATGCGTTCCACCGTGAAATACGCGGCGATTTCGCGCTTGAGGCCCTCGTTCCCGAACACGTCGTCGAAGTACTTCTTCTGCGCCGCGAGGTCGTCGAAGGAGAGCATGGTCTCGATTTCTTCGGCCGTGTGGATGCGCTCGAGGCCGCCCACGCGCCAGGCCTTGAAGAAAGCTTCGAGGCGACCGCTCCAATGGAGCCCCGCCTTGAGGTCGCCCTCGCGCACGTCGCACCAGGTTCGCGCACGCTCGGAGAGGTGCGGGCGGACCTTCTCGTAGAGCGCGATGCGGTCCATGCCCTCGCGGATACCGAGCAGGTGCACGAACTCTTCGTGCGTGAGGTGCTCGATGGCGCGGAGCTTGAGCTCGACCACGCTGAGCTGGCTCGGATTGAGGTCGATCGCGACCACGCGCTTCACGTCACGGAGCAGGAGCCCGAGCACGTTGCAGCCGGCGCTGGCGATGGAGAGCACGTCGTCGCCGGGGCCCGCCTTGAGGCCGTCTTCGACGAGGAGGTGGTCTTCCCAGACCTGGGAGTAGCGGAGCGTTCCTTCGGCGAAGAGCCGTTCGATGGATTCGGGCATGATCCTCCGCAGGGTCATGCGGCACGATCGCGGCCGCGCGTAAGGGCAAACGCATCCGGAGCTTTCCCGCGAAAGGTCGCGGATTCGTTGCGCGTTGCGCACGCGGCCCCGCCGCGCCGGTGGTAGCGTCGCGCCATGCGCAACGCGCCGCTCGTCGTAGGCTTCTTGGCCCTCTTTTCCCTGGGCGCCGCCCGGCCGGTGCTGGGTCCGGGCGAACGGTTGGTGGCGGGCTCTCCCGCCGGGACGGACCTCGTGGGCCTCCCCACGGGCCTGACCATGAGCCCCGACGCCGTGCCGGGCACCGTGCGCGTCGATCTCGACCCGAAGCTCCGCTCGCTCGCCGCGTTTCGCCCAAGCCACCCGGCCTCGCTCGTGCGCGTGGGGCCCGATCTCGCCCTCGTCACCACGGGCTACGACCGCGCGAGCGACGGCGAAGGCAGTCATTTCCCGGAGACCCAGGGCAATTGGCTCTTCATCCTCGAAGGCGCCGCGCCGCACCGGGTGAAGCAAGCGCTCCCGGTGCCGGCGTCGATCGGCGGCCTCGCGGCCACGGCGGACGGCTCGCGCCTGGTCGTCGGGGGTGGCGGCGACGACTCGGTGTTGATCTTCGACCGCACCGAGAGAGGGTTCGCGGAGATCGCGCGTCTGCCCCTCGGCTTCAAGAACGCGCTTGGCTTTGGGGGCCTCGGGCGCGGCCAGGGGCCCTTCGTGGGCGAGCTTGCGCTCACGGAAGACGAGCGCACGGCCGTGGTCGTGGCGCACGGCAACGACGCGCTCGTCCTCGTGGAACTCCCGCCGATCGCATCGAAAGTGGCGAAATCACGGGTAAAACGCGACTGGAAACCCGTGCTTCGGCGCGTGGAGCTGCGGCCCGGCGGCGGGGCTCCCGGCGGCGAGGCGCCTTACGCGATCGCCCGCGTGGGCTCGCGGGCCTTCGTGGCCTCGCT
>CAIOHM010000015.1 GCA_903858055.1 uncultured delta proteobacterium | reverse complement strand
CCCCATCCAGCCACCGCCTCCAGGTGCATGATCAGCTCATCGGCCCGAGCTACCACCGCGGGAGCGACCAGCAGCTTCCGGAACTCCTCAACCTCCCTGGCCACAAGGGCACGCGGAAGGCCCCGGCGCAGAGGTTGACGAGCGTGTAGGGCAGCGCCGGTACCGCGCGCACGACGACGACCGTCCCGAGCCCCGCGCCGTCGACGGCCTGTTGCACGCGCCTCGGCACGACCCGGTGGGCGAGGGGCGCGCCCAAAAGACGCCCCACGCCGTAAAACGTGGTCGCCGAGAGCAGCGCACCCGCGAGCGCCACGGGGAACGCGACGGGCGCGGGAGCCAAGAGCGCGACCTGCGCGATCACGAGCCACGGCGAGACGAGCAGCGCGCCCGCCACGAGGAACGCGGCGCACACGTAGGCGGGCAAGAGCGGATCGCCCGCGGCTTTTGCCAGCGCTGCGCGGAGGGTCTCCGGCCGCGCGTAGGCGAGGAGGCCCGAGCTCTTCAGCGTGTACGCGACCGCGACGAGTACAGCCACAAGACATACCGCGCCCATACCGCGTACGAGCAGGGTCTTACGGATGGAGTCGTCTGGGGCGCCGTCGGCCTCGCGGGTCACGGGGCGGGAAGGTCGCACGCCCCGGGCGCCGGGCCAACGAACGAGCGGCGCAGGAGTCGCGGTGGTCTCGGGGCGTCATGCGCAGCGGTTGCGCGACGCGGTTCTCGCCGTGCTCCCGCGGGTTGCGTGCGAAAGGTTCGGTTTTTTCTTGTGGCCCTCGGCGGCTCACCGCATTCTTCCATGGTTCCTCCCGTGCGTCGTGGTCGAGTACGCGCGCTCTGCGCTCGGCGGTGCACGGGTTGCGCAAGTCGTCTGGGAATCCGAAGGAGAATTCATGCGCCGTACGTTGGCCCTCGTTGCTGGTCTCGTGGTCTTTGCCGCCCCTCGCGCGTCGCTCGCTGCAGAGCCTGCCGCCGCGGCGCCGGTGTATCCGAAGCCCAAGGCGCCCACGCGCTCCTGGAACTACGTCCCCGAGTGGAACCGCGTCACGTGGTCGAGCCAGTCGGTCATCCGGTACAACCCGCTCGGCCTCCAAGAAATGTTCGAGCTCGGCTACGAGCGCCGCCTCTTCGACACGACGAACATCCTCTTCAAGGAGAGCTTCGTCGGTCTCGCCTTCACGCCGATCATCACGCCGGCGTTCGTGAACCCCGCCATCACGCTGCGCGTGCAGCCGATGGCCATCTGGCGCTTCGACCTCCGCGCCGGTGCCGCGCAGTACTTCGGCAACTTCAACCTGCTCCAGAGCTGGGAGAAAGCCGAGACCGCCACCTTCGCGGACTCGGAGCTCAAGGAGCAAGGCGCGCGCGCACCCGACAAGCCCAAGGAGTCGTACGCGACCACCGGCTCGAACTACAGCATCATCAACGAGTTCCGCATGGGCCTCCTGATGGACGACGCCAACCGCCCGGCCATCGAAGCGCGCAACCGCACCTGGGCCATGTACCACCGCATGAACCTGCAGCCCGGCGACACGGTCTGGTACGACCAGTACTTCGACCTCCTCGCGCCGAAGGAGGGCTGGACCGTGAGCAACGACCTCGACGTCATCGCCCGCTTCAACCTCAAGGGCACGTCGATCCTCCGCGTGGGCGTGCGCTACAACTGGGCGAAGTCGTACATCGACGGCAACACGCGCGAAGACGTGATGGACGCGACCCAGCGCGTAGGGCCCATCGTCGCCTACACGCTCTACGACGAGCCCGGCGGTCGCGTGAACCGCCCGACGATCATCGGCATCCTCAACTGGCACACGCAGCACCCGTACCGCACGGGTCAAGACGTGACGCAGGCGCTGCCCTACATCGTCGTCGGCTACCAAGTGAGCGGCGACCTCCTCCAGTGAGGCCTCGTCGGCAGCAGTGCCGGTAAAGCGCTGTTTCGGTCGCAAAAACCAAGGTTATCGAAAACAAGACGGCAGGGTTGTTCAGCAACCTTGCCGTTTTTGTCTTCCGGTTCAGATCGTGAATAAGTGATCTGTACCGGTGCCGTATAAATTGGGGGTTCTCGGGTTGCGGCGTCCAGCACAAGACGCATATGTTCATGGAAAAAGCCTCTTAAGATCGAAAGATCGGGTCTCGTGTGTAGGCTTGGCACGGCTATCGCAGAGTGATGGACGTCCGAGACGCAGTGAGCGCTCTCAGGAATACCGGAGGAAGCATCATGAAGAAGTTTGCAATGTTGGCGGTTGCGGCGATGGCGGTCTCGAGCGCGGCGAACGCGGACGTGTACGTGCACGGCAAGGGCTCGAACAGCTACAAGCGCGGTCTCACGACCGACTTCGGCTACTGGGGCGGCTACGCGACGGGCAACGCCGCGGGCGCGAAGCAGGCTTACAACTGGGACGGCGAGAGCGAAGTCATCAGCAACGGCAGCGTGGTGAGCGCGTACAACACGGCGCTCCCCGCGAAGGCGATTGTCCGCTGCCACAGCGCGGGCTGCCTCATCACGGCGCGCGCCATCCAGCTCTACGGCATCGGCAAGTTCACGCGCGTCGTCGCCGGCGCTTCGGCCGAAGGCGGCAGCGAGCTCGCGAACATCGGCTCGCTCGGCGGCCTCACGGGCGGCCTCAACAACTCGCTCCGCCCGAGCGCGGCGCGCTCCTTCTCGCACGCCACCGGCGCCCCGACCTACCACGGCGGCGGCTCGAACTCGGAAGCCGTCCCGACCTGGGGCGTCCTCGCGAGCCCGCTGACCGCCTCCACGCTCCCCGGCGAAGACGACGGCGCGGTCGCCTACCACTCCTCGCTCGGCAAGGCCTCGACCGGCACCTGGTGCGACGGCGACTCGGTTTGGTACAACCCCGCGAGCTACGGCTGCACGGCCTGGAACAAGGGTACGCAGTACAGCGGCCACTCGGCCCGCGAGATCCAGTACTGGGGCCACTCGCCCTCCGCGAGCTTCGCCGCGCGCGGCTGGTGATCGGGAAGAGAATCGAAAGCAACGAAGAGGCCGGTACCCGCGTGGTGCCGGCCTTTTTTTTCCGCGACCAGTCGCGACGGTGGCCCTTACGAACGGGCGCGCGAGCACCGTAAAACTCGATGAAGAGAAGAGAGGATCGTCTCATGGCGCAGAAGAACGTGGGGGTTGGCATCGCAATCGTGGTCGCAGCGCTCGCCGCCGGCGGGCTTTTTGCCCGCTCGAAGGGCATGCTCGGCGGCACGGCCGGGGGCGAAGAGGGCGCGGCGGGCAGCGAAGGCGGGCGCGCGGGCCGCAAGGCACGGCGCAACGCGGGCGAAGGTTCGGGCAGCGGCGGGGAGCGTGAGGGCGCGCAAGACTCGCAACGCGACGACGCGGGCCGCGAGCCGGACCCGGAGCCGGGCACCTACGCCTACAACTACAAGACCGCGAAAGCGGAGCTCGAGATGGCGAAGCACGACCTCGAGTTCTACAAGAACTTCTCGCGCTGGCCGGAGTCGGCGCGTCCGGCGGAAGAGGTCGCAGCGGGCGGCGGTCTGCTCCCGCACTACACGGCCCCCACGAGCCTGCCGCTCGTGAAGCGCGGCCCCGACGGAAAGCCCGACGAGAACCAGGTGTCGAAGTCGCGCGCGGTGCTCGTGCAAGACCGCTTTCAGCTCTCGGGGAGCGAAGTGGTCGTCGTGAAGATTCACGCGCTCAGCGAGAAGGAGAAGCCTCTCCCGGTGCGCTGCGCGTCGGCGAAGGTCTACCCGTCGCCCGAAGTGCCAGGCAACCTGCCGCCCTTCGAGTTCGGGTGCACGGCGGACAAGGAGCAAGGCGTCATCGCCACCTTCGATCCCCAGCGCTCGCCCTTCCGCGCCTCGTCGGGCAACTTCGCGCTGCGCTTCGACCTCGAGATCGACCGCGAAGACGGCGTGAAGGAGTCCGGGAGCGCAGAGACCGGCGTTCACTACGTGGCCACGAACCCGGGGCGTCTCACGGGCGTCGTGCGCGAGGCCTACGAGAACGGCAGCCTCGCGTTCTACCTCGGCTTCGAGGCCGCGGCGCCGGGCTTCTACCGCTTGAACGTGCGCGCCGACAACGGCCAAGACGACAAGGTCTTCGCGCACATGAACATCCGCCAGCAGGTCGAGAAGGCGGGCCCCGTCGAGCTGCGCGCGGAGCTCTTCGGCAAGCTCATCGTCGACAACCAAGCCAAGGTGGTGCGCCTCCGCGACGTGGACGGCGAGTACGTGCCGGCAGCGGGCGAGATCGCGGGAATCCCAGGGAAAGACGGCGTGTTCTACACCGTCAAGAGCGTCGACCTCACGAAGATCAAGGGCGACGACTGGAGCTCGCCCGAGAAGGACGACCGCACGAAGCACTACGAAGACATGGTCAAGAAGGCGCAGGACGACTGCGACAAGAACTTCGACGGCTGCCAGAAGTAGCCTCGGCCTCGTTGATCGCAAAAGAGACCACGGCCCTCGGGTCGTGGTCTCTTGTGTTTCACGGGGCGGACGCTCGGTGACTCACGCGGTCACGGGACCGCGGGGCCGTCGAGACGATCGAAGACGTAGCCGCCTTTCGTCGCGCCCCACACTTGGCTCCCGCCCGCGTCGTAGCCGCGGTCCCAGCTCACGAGCGTGCTCTCGCCGAGCGTGACCTCGCTGGTGGCGTACGTCGCGCCGTTCAGCGAGGAAGGGCACCCGGTGCCTTCGGTGCCGCCCTCGAAGGAGAGCGCGGCTTCGTTCCAGGTGAGCCGGACGTGGCAGCCCTGCTTTTCCTCGGCAACGACGCCGGCCGGGAGCGCCTTGCTCGTGCCCTTGCAGAAGCCCACCATGGCGCGCGGGTTCGTGAACTCGAAGACGCGGGAGATCGCCTCGAGGGGCTTCTCGGCGACGCCTTCCACCACGTAGAGCCGCTGGCGGTAGGGGGCGCTGCCCACGCGGGCCTGTTCGACATACAACGTACGTGCTCCGTATTCCGGAGCCTCGACCTCGCACATGGTGAGCGCGATCTCGTAGTAGGCGCGGTCGGCGGCGGCCTGGTTCTTCGAGTCGTAGCGGCCCACGAGCCAGCGGAAGAGGCGCTGCTCGGTGGGCTCGGTGGCCGGCGTGGCTTCGTTCGATGAGGCGTTTCCCTGGCCCGGCGGGGCCGAACCGCAGCCGGCGAGGAGACCCGTGAGCGAGAGCGCGAGGGCGATGGGTGTACGTTGCATGGAAACCTCAGGGGCGCGTGAAGGTGAAGACGCGGTTCGCGGTGAGCGCCGTGCTCGTGGAGGAGAGGAAGCGTGCCTGCGTGCCCGCGCCGTTCTCGAGACCGAAGAAGAGGGTCTGGTCGCTCACGGTCGCCGTGGGCGCGCTGGTGGCGCCGTGGTGCACGATCGCCGTGCCGTCGGCGCGCAGCGTGACCTGCACGTCCACCGAGCCGAGCGCCTGCGAGCCGCACTTGTGGAGCCCGGGCCACTCGATCGTCACGCTCTTGGGCGTCGCGCTCTCGCGCACGAGCGCGTAGGCCGTGGGCACCGCGCCGCCGGAACACCAGGAAGAGCCGTTCGCCGCGTAGAGCCCGGCGACGAAGCCGTTTGGCGCGACGGGCTTTGGAAAGGGCGCGCTGTCGTAGTTCGTGCCGCCGGTCATGCCGAGCACGCTCGCGCCCCAGGGGCCCACAGTCGCCGTGCGGAAGACGGCCAGCGATTGCCAACGCTCACCGAAGACCTGAAGCGCGAAAGGAACCTCGAGCGGGAGCGCGTTGTCGGAGGCGAAGGCGAGGGGGCGCACGCCGGCTTCGTTGCGGATGCTCGCGAAGGGCGCCGTCGTCGTGACGGGCGCGGCGTAGGCCTCCGCGACGGCCAGCGAGGCGGTCTTGCTGACGCCGTTCGAGCCGGTGAGCGTGAGCGGGAGGGCTGCGGGGGCCGTCGCTGGAACCAGGAAAATCCCTCGTCCGCGCGGCGGGAGGTTCGTCGTGCGCAGGAAGCGGAAGGTCGTGCCGCTCGCGTCGAGGGTCTCCACGTGTTGGCTCACGAGCGCGGTGGCGCCGCTGCTCGAGGCGAGGCCGATGCTCGCGCCTTGCCCCCGGAGGAAAGCTCCGTCGGCGCGCGGCGTGGCGGTCGCGGGGTTCGCGAGGGCTCCGTAGCGGAACTCGAAGGCGCCGTTCGCGAAGATCACCGCCTGCACACGCATGCTCACCGCGAGGCGCGGCTTGAAGTCGACGCCGGTCGTGAAGTTCGACCACTCGACGACGAAGCGCTCGTTCGGCTGGCCCGCGTCGAAGCTCTTCGTGAGGATTTTTGCAGTCGAATCGCGACCCTCGAAGCGTGGGTCGAGGTAGGCGGCGATCGTGCCATCGGCCCAGTCGGCGCTGATGGTCCGCTTCGGAATGGGCAGCACGGGATCGACGATCGAGGACGCCGTTTGGAGGCCGCGGGCGATCACGCCTTTGGGGCTGATCGAGATGCGTGCGTTGAGGGGCCAGCTGTCGCCGAGGAGGTTCACGGCGAAGGGCACCTGTGCCGAGGCGATCGCGTTCGCGGCGCTCGCGTTCGCGCCGCCCATGTCGTCGAAGGCCGGCGCGCCGGTGGTCTCGAGGGCGATCATGTCGCCGGCGCCCGTGAGCGAAACCTTCGTTGCACCAGGGAAATCCCAGTCGAAGCGTGCGCGGGAGCCCTTGGTGAAGGGCGCGCTGCCGCGATCCTCGTCACGGCCGACGACGGTGAACGAAGCGGGGCCGCTCGCGTTGCTGGCATCCGCCGCATCGGGCGTGTCGGCGGCGTCGGCAGCCGCGCCCGCGTCTTGCGCCGGTGCGCGCGCATCGTCGCTCGGTGCTGGCGTCGCGCCATCGGGCGTGGTGGGGGCGGAGCCCGCGTCGCTCGCGTCTCGCGCAGGCGTGCTTGCGTCGCGCGCGGGGCTCGTGCCCGCGTCGGCGGCGGGCGACTCGCTTGCGGTCGAACCATCGTCGCTCGCGCCGCAGGCCGGAAACGCTGCGCAGGCGAGCGCGAGGAAGGCGAGGGGAACTGTGCGCATCAGAGCGCCCTCCCGCCGCAGAAGGTCGTCTGGCCGCAGGTGCCCGCGCCGAAGGGCGAGCAGCTGAAGGGGTGGCCCGTCGTGCACTCCTCGTCGTACTGGCACGCCTGGCCGTCGGCCTTCTTCGCCTCGCACTTGCCGCTCGTGTAGTTGCAGAATGCATCCGAGCCGCAGAGCGTCGTCGGACCGCTCAGCGCGGTGCACGACGCCCCGAGGGCCACGGTCACGGCCGCTGCGGAGCACTTGCCGGGACGGCTCGGCGAGGCGTTGTCGCAGTTGAGGCCCGGCGCGCAGAACGCCCAGGTGCCGATGAGCGTGCACGCTTCGTTCGTGCGTTTCCAGGGCTCGCACGTCTTGGAGACGTTGCCGCAGAAGCCGAATGCCGGGTCGCACTCGCCGTAATAGGTGCCGTCGCCGATGTTCTCGCACGCCTCGCCGAGCGCGCGCTTCTTGAGGAAGACCTTGCCGCGCGGGCCCCAGCAGTCGCTGGCGAAGAACGCGGTCGCGAGGGGCACGCCGCAGGCGGCGGTGTTCACGCTGGCCACGCAGCTTTCGGCCTTGGCGCGGTCGAAGACGACGGCGCCGCGCTCGAGGGAGGGCTGGTACTTGTCGTGGAGCTTGCCGAGCGTGTCGCCGAGCACGCGCTCGCAGTCGGCCGGCGCGGGCGTCGCGGTGAGCTCGTAGGGCTTGTCGCGGAACTGGCCGAAGTACGCGTCGCGGTTCGCGCCCGAGCAGCACGCGTCGAGCTTCGCGCAGACCGCCTTGGCGACCGCCGAGCGGAACGCGCGCGCTTCGCTGACGCTGCCGCCCGCGGCGGGGCTCGCGTCGTCGTTCGCGGCGGGAGCGGCGTCGGTGGTGAGGCCGGCGTCGCGGGTCTCGTCGACCGGCGTGCCCGTGCTGCTCGTGCTCGCGCTGCTGCACGCCGCGAGGCCGAGGAAGAGCGGCCCGAGAAGATTTGAGAGAGAGGGTG
>CAIOHM010000014.1 GCA_903858055.1 uncultured delta proteobacterium | reverse complement strand
TTCTTCCGAGCGGCGTCGGCGGAGGAGCTCGAGCACCTCGCAACGGAGTACCCGCTGATGGCCAACCTCGTGGAAGCGCTGACCGACGTCTCGAAGTCTTCGGACTTGCGCGAAACGCTTCGGGCCACACGGGCCGCGGCGATCTTCGCGGAGCAAGCGGAGCTGCGGAAGACCGAGAGGGCCCACGCCGCGGGCAAGGCCGAGGGCAAGCTCGAGGCGAAGCGTGAGATCGCCGCGACGCTCCTGGCGCAGGGGCTGACGCGCGAGGCGGTGGAGGCGGCGGTGACGACGCAGCTCGCGGACCTCGGGCTCTAACAGCAGCCGCCACAGGGGGGGGCCGGCGCGTGCGAGCACACCGGCTCGCTCCGTTCGCGGGCTCCGCGCGATGCCGCAGGCCCCTCGGGCGATCGCCGCTCGGCGTGCTAGGCTCCCGGGTGGGCGAAGAGGTGATGCCATGAAGTCGATCGTGCAGCAGGTCCAAGACGAGCTCGCTGCGGTACCGGAGCCGCTTCAGCGCGAGGTGCTGGACTTCGCCCGTTTCGTCCGCGAACGCGCGGAGCGCGCGGCGCGTGAGCAGGCCGAGTTGCTCGCTGCGGCCGAGAGCGCGTGGGGCCCCGATTGGTCGAACGCGGACGAGGACGACGCGTGGGCGACGTTGTAGCGGGCGCCGTCGTCGTCGTTCCGTTCCCGTTCACGACCCTGGCGGAACGCAAGAGTCGGCCGGCCCTCGTGCTCGCGACGTTCGCGCGCGGAGACGTTCTCCTGTGCCAGATCACGAGCAAGAGCTACGGGCATCCGGTCGTCGTGGCGCTGTCTCCCGAGCATTTCGAGGCGGGAGGTCTGCCGCGCGAAAGCTGGGTCCTCCCGCATCGGCTCGTGACGGCGCATGCGAGCATCGTCGAACGGGTGGCCGGGCGGCTGTCGCACGCTGCCCTTGCCGAGGTGCGCCGCGCGGTGTGCGATGTCGTCCGGGGCGACGAAACGACGACGGAACGGTAGCACAGGCCCTCGCTCTTCGCACTTGCTCGAGCTCCTGAACGCGGTCTTCCGTCCGCCGCGGCCGTGCGTGGCGGTGGAGGCGCAGGGGCGCGAGCACGAGGTGGGCGCGCCGGGCCGCAAGGTGGTGCGCATCGACGTGCTGCAGCTCGGCGAGCTCGAGCCCCTCGACAAGCGCGGGGGGCGGCGCCAGACTCGGGTGGAGCTCTTGGCGCGGTTCTTCCGAGCGGCGTCGGCGGAGGAGCTCGAGAACCTCGCAACGGAGTACCCGCTCATGGCCAACCTCGTGGAAGCGCTGACCGACGTCTCGAAGTCCTCGGACCTGCGCGAAACGCTGCGCGCCACACGGGCCGCTGCGATCTTCGCGCAGCAAGAAGAGCGACGGAAGATCGACAAGGCGCGCGCGGAGGGGTTCGCTGAGGGGTTCGCTGAGGGGCGGCTCAAGGGCAAGCTGGAGGCTGCGCGCGAGTATGCGCGCGGGATGCTTTCTGCGGGTCTTTCGCGTGAGCAGGTCGAGGCGATCGTGCACGTGTCGCTCACGGACCTGGCGCTCTAGCGCTCACTAAGCCGCTCTCACCGGGGGCCGGGGCGCGCGAGCGCACCGGCCGCCTCTCTTCGCAGGGCTCGCACGCTCCCGCACGCCCGTCCACG
>CAIOHM010000013.1 GCA_903858055.1 uncultured delta proteobacterium | reverse complement strand
GGCGCGGGGAAGCCCACGACGAAGATCGCCGAGGAGATGGCCGACGAGCTCGGCTTTGCGTTCGCCGAGACCGGCGCGAAGGTCCGCGCGTGGACCGAAGCGACGGGGAGCGCGGGCGGCGGTACGAGCCGTTGAACCGATCGTATGTTCAGTCGTTCAGTGGCTTTGGTGGCTGAAAAACCAAACAAAACGCGAAATCGTCCCCAAAAAGTCGATCGCGTTCAGTACTGAACATAGGCTCCGGTGCATGGCTCCCCATGCGCTCGTCCTCTCCGCCCTCCACGCCCTCGCTCGCCACGGCGCGCCCACCACGGGTCGCGCCCTCGCGGCGGCCACCACGCTCGATCGTGCCGCGGTCATCGCGGCGATCCGCCTCCTCGATCGCCGTGGCCTCGTGCGCCCGTGCGGTGCCGAGGTCCGCCTCACGCTCGCAGGCCTCGCCGTCGTGACGGCGCTCGAAGCACGTCGCGCGCGCCGCGGTCAGGTGCTCGTCCTCCCGCAGCTCGCGCGACCCCACACGTTCCGCTGCGCGGCCTGAGCGAAGCCAGGTACATTCACCGCGTGCGCCGCCCGTTCCTGCTCGCCCTCGCTCTCCCGCTCGCGTTCCCGCTCGCCTTCAGCGGGTGCTCCTCCTCCGAGGGCGCGCCGCCCGAGCTCTTCTCCTCCGGCCAGGCCGACGCACGGCTCGACGATCGCCTCGTGGTCCTCGCGCAGAGCGGCGCTAAGGTCAGCCTCCCGCTCGGTTCGATCGAGCTCGGCTTCGTCGACGAGGTGAAGCGTACGGTCAACTACGACCCGTGGGCCATCATGGGCTCGAGCCCGCTCCTCAAGCCGCCGGGCTCGCTCGAGTGGCGCTCACCGCGTCAGATCCTCCGCAACGGTCGGACCATCGCGCTCGCCTACGGCGACGACGTGCGCCTCGAGGTGCAGGTCTCGAGCGACGCGAGCGAGGCGTTTCTCGTCGATCTGCGCGTGGTCGGCGGAGCTACGCGCGTTGCCTACGTGCGCTTCGCGGCGCAGGTGCCCGCAGGCGAGCCGATCTTCGGTCTCGGCGAGCACCTCGACACGGTGAACCAGCGCGGCGTGGCGCGCGCGCTGCACCTCGAAGCGGACAGCAAGACCGAGGGGCCCGACAACGACGCGCGCGTGCCGGTCCCGCTCCTCGTCGCGCCGAGCGGCTACGGCCTCTTCGTCGACACCTGGCGCCCGGTCGCGATCGACGTTGCCAAAGAGTCACCCGACCTCGTGCGCACGATCGTCGACGTGGCGTTCGCGCAAGAGCAGCGCGTGCCGCTGCGGGTCTTCTTCGGCGGTGACGCGAGCGCGGTCATGGCCCGCTTCAATGCGCGCGTGGGAAAGCCTGCGCGACCCCCGGCGTGGGCCACGGGCCCTTGGTTTTGGCGCGACGAGAACACCGATCAAGCGCAGGTCGAGGGCGACCTCGAGGCCATCCGCACGAACGATCTCGCCGCCTCCGGCTACTGGATCGACCGCCCCTACGCGACCGACGTGAACACCTTCGACTTCGCGAAGCCCCAGTTCCCGAACCCGGAGCGCATCTCGCCGCAGGCCAACGCGCTCGGGCTGCGCACCGCGCTTTGGCACGTGCCGTACCTGGACGAGAAGTCGGCCGCGACGAAGACCCTCTTCGAGGAGGCGACCGCGCGCGGCTACTACGCGCCCGTGAGCGGAGTTCTCCTGAACCGCTGGGGGAAGCCCCTCGACCTCACGAACGAGGGCGCACGAAGCTGGTGGAAGGGGAAATTGCAGGCGTACCGAGACCTCGGCTTCGAGGGCTTCAAGCTCGACTACGCCGAAGACGTGCTCCCGGGCCTCGGTCTCGCGCGCAACGAGTGGCGCTTTGCCGACGGCTCCGACGAGCGGACGATGCATGCAGGGTACACGGATCTCTACCACCGCACCTACCGCGAGGTGCTGCCGGTGGAGGGTGGCTTTCTCCTCGTTCGGCGCGGCTACGCAGGCGACCAGGCCAAGGGCGTCATCGTGTGGCCCGGCGACCTCGACGCCACCTTCGCGAACCACGGCGAGCGCACCACCAAGGGCGGCGAGACGTACCTCTCGGTGGGCGGGCTTCCCGCGGCCTTCAAAGCGGGCCTGAGCCTCGTCACGAGCGGCTTTCCGCTCTATGCCGCGGACACCGGCGGCTATCGCCACTCACCGCCTGACGGCGAGCTCCTCGCGCGCTGGGCGCAGGCCTCGAGCCTCTTCTTCGCGATGCAAACCGGCAACAGCGCGAGCACCGTGCCGTGGGAGCCGGACGCCGCGAACGGGATCACCGCGGAGACGCTCGCGATCGTGCGCGCATCGACGCAGCTCTTCACGCGCTTGCACCCGTTTCGTTGGTCTCTCCTCGCGGCCTACGAGCAAGGCGGTGCGCTTCCGTTCGTTCCGCTCGGCCTCGCCGACGTGAGCCTCGCCGCAGAAGAGGAGTCGCTGCTCATGGGCGGTGTGCTCCTCGGCGCGCCCGTTCTGCACCGTGGCGTGACCGAGCGTGAGGTCGTCTTTCCGCGCGGCCGTTGGCTCGATTGGTCGACGCTCGCATTTCACGAGGGCCGGGTGCGCGTCGCCGCGCCGCTCGATCGCCTCCCGCTCTTCCAGAAGGCGGGCTCCATCGTCCCGATGGCGCGGCCCTCGGTGCGCTCGCTCGCGCCCGCGACGGATCCACGCGTGGATTCGTTCGCGAACGAAACGGGCCGTTTGCACGTACGCGTCGTCCCCGGTGCGGCGGCCGCGTTCACCATGTACGACGGCACCGCGCTCGCCTGGGAAGACGGCGCGGCGGCCGCGTTCACGAGCAACGCAGGCTCCGTCGCGTGGAAGGGCCTCGAACTCGAGGTGCTCGGCGACGCACGGCCCGTGAGCGCGGTCACGAGCCAGGGGGCGACGCTCGCACGTCTCGCGGACGACGCCGCGCTCGACGGGGCGCAAGAGGGCTTCGTGCAGGTCGGTGGACGTTTGCGGGTGAAGACGAAGTCCCCCGCCGGTCGCGTCGCCATCGCACGCTGAAAGGAAAACGGACGGGAGTGACCCCGCCCGCTTCCTTGCCTTGCGCCGCCGGTCGAGCGGCCTGCTGTCAGGGCGTGGCGCCCGTGACGATGCTGCTCGGGGGCGTCGGCGACACCGCGAAGTTGAAGACGCGCATGGCCAATTGGGAGGCGTCGTTGTTGTCCGCCATGCGGAAGTAGTCGCCGCTCGAGACGTACGCGAGGTAGCGGTTTCCGTCGTTCGCGAGGATCCCGTAGCCGCCGTTCGGGTTCGCCTTGAAGGTGTACGAGTACCGGAGGAACGTGTTGTCCAGGTAGCTGACCCAGCCGCTGTTCGAGTGCCAACGGTCTTGCGAGAACATGGCGAACCAGCCCTGCGCGACCTGGGGTACGTCGCTGCCGGTGTAGATGTGGAAGGTGATGGGCGTGCCGGTGTTCAGGCGAATGCGGTTCGAGGCCGAGTCCCAGCGGAGCTGCTGGCCGTTCACGGAGATCGTGTAGGCGGAGCCCGGCGCGGCCGGCGTCGTGACCGACGTTGCGGTGGCCGAGCAGACGTCGCCCGCGACCCACGTCGCGACCGTGTAGCAATCGTAGGTGGTGTTCGCGGCGAGGCCGGCGAGCGTGGACTGGCGTACGCCTGCCGCGACGTAGCGCTCGGTGACGTTGTTCGTGGCGTTCGCGGCGGTGCATGCGGCGCCTGGGGCGACGCAGCGGAGGCTGAACGCGGTCGCGGGGACGCCGAGAGAGGACGAGTCTGTCCACGTCATCGCGATCGTCGTCGGGTTCGTGCCCGGCACGAGGGTGGGGGCGCTCGGGGCCGTCGGCGCCGTTAGGGTGCCCTTGACCAGCGCCGCGGGCGGCGCGGGGTTGATCGCGTAGTCGAACCGCCGCATCGCGAGCTGGGTCGCGTCGTAGCGATCGGTCATGCGGATGTACTCGCTCTGCGTGTCGTAGCCGAGCCACGTGCGCTGGTCCGAGGTGGCGATGGCGTAGCCGCCGTTCGGGTTCGCGTAGAAGACGAACGCGTCGCCCGGCTGCGAGGTCTCCATGTGGAGCACCCAGCCACCGGTGTGCACGTGGCGCTGCGTGGCCGGGTCTTGGAGACCGAAGTAACCCTCGTTCCAGTAGCCGTAGTTCTGGCCGAAGCGCGGTGTCAGCTGGATGGGGGTGCCCGTGTTGAGGCGGATGCGGTTCGAGTTCGAGTCCCACTTCCACGTCGAGCCGTTGAGCGAGATTTGCATCGCCGTCGCAGCGACCGGCGTGACCGAGACGGCGTTCGTCGAGCACAGGTTCGTGTTCGCGTTGTACGCCACGAGGTAGCAGCTGTAGGTCGTCCCCGTGGTCAGGCCGAGGACCGTGCCGCCTTGGGTGCCGGCCGCGATCGAACTGCTCTCCGCGATCGCCGCGGAGGTGCAGCTTCCACCCGCCGCCACGCAGCGCAGCTTGTAGCTCGTCGCGCCGGCGCTGTCGGTCCACGTCGTGGCCCAGGCGCCGCCGACCGCGGAGCCCCCGCTCGGCGTGGGCGGGTTCACGAGCCCGCAGCGAACGCACGCCACGCAGGTGCCGTTCGAGCACTCTTGTCCTTGGCCGCACGCGTTGCCGCAGGCGCCGCAGTTTTGGTCGCTCGCGAGGAGGCTCGTCTCGCACCCGTTGGCCGCGTTGCTGTCGCAGTCCGTGAAGCCGCTGGTGCACGCGCCGATCGAGCAGGCGCCGGCCGTGCAGTTCGAGGCCGCGTTCGGGAAGGGCGCGCAGACCGTGCCGCATGCGCCGCAGTTTTGGGGGTTCGTCGCCGTGTCGGTTTCGCACGCGTTCTCGGGCGCGCGGTCGCAATCCTGACGCCCGCCGACCGTGCACGCGTAGACGTGGAGGTCGCAGTCGACGGCGAGGTTGTAGTTGTCGCAGATGTCCGCGCCGCTCCCGCCGGTCAGCGTGTTGATGCCCGCGTTGCCGTCGAGGTGGTCGTTGCCGCCGCCGCCGCTGAGCACGTCGTCGCCGCCGTTGCCCGAGAGCCACTCGTCGGCGCCCGCGCCGGTGATGGTGTCGTTGCCCTGGCCGCCCTCGACGACCTCGGTGTTGAGCACCGCGTCGGCCTCGCCGGCCTCGCCGTCGTTGCGCGGGTTTCCGCAGGTGCCCACGCCCGTGGCCGCCGCCGTGTCGACGCAGAGCGTGACCGTCAGCGGCGCCGTGCGCGCCGTGTAGTCGAGCTTGTCTTCGATGCCCGGGCCGCCGTTGAGCACGTCCGAACCAAGCCCGCGCATGGATACCG
The DNA here is from genome assembly GCA_903858055.1 of uncultured delta proteobacterium. GTDB lineage: Bacteria > Myxococcota_A > Polyangia > Polyangiales > Polyangiaceae > CAIQDA01. The sequence continues at coordinate 1,416 of CAIOHM010000013.1, read as the reverse complement.
TAACACCGCGCACAGCCGAGAAGCAGAGGGGCTCGTCGCCGCTCTCGAGGAACGTGTCGTTGCCCGAGCCGCCGTTCACGATGTCGTAGCCCGGACAGCCCGCGAGCTCGTCGAACACGCTCGAGCCGGTGATCGTGTCGTCGCCGCCGCAGCCCAGGATTTTCACGGCCACCGCGCCGCCCGTGAGCGTGTCCGCGCCTTGGCCGCCCACGAGCACTTCGACGTCGGTCTTGACGTTGTCCTTCTCGTTCGTCTCGCCGTCGTTGGCCGCGTCATCGCGGCTCACGGTGAGGGCGTTCGCGCGGTCGTGGTAGGTCGCGAGGTCCTTGCCGTCGCCGCCGCTCACTTCGTCGCCGCAGTCGCTCGCGGCGTTCATCTCGAAGGTGTCGTCGCCCGCGTCGCCGAAGAGCTTGTCGACGTCCACCGTGCACGTGCCGCCGGGGCCGCCGTTGAGGAGGTCATTTCCTGCGCCGCCGCGCAGCGTGTTGCCGAAGCCGTTGCCCGTGAGGGAGTCGTTGCCCGAGCCGCCGGTCACGTTCTCGACCGACTGCGTGAGGTCGTCGTTCTCGCCGCTCTCGCCGTCGTTCGCATCGGCCGCGCTCGTGAGGCCGAGCGTGACCGTGAGCGCTGCCGTGCGCGTCGCGTAGCTCACCGTGTCGGTGCCGAGGCCGCCGATGACGAGGTCCGCGCCGTCGCGCGCCGAGGCCGTGAAGAAGCTGTCGTCGCCTTCGCCGCCGTCGAGGCGGTCGTTGCCGTCGCCGCCCTGGATTTGATCGTTCCCGGGGCCGCCGTAGGCCGCGAGCGTGTACGCGCTCGAGAGCGCGCCGATGGTGCCGCCGGCGACCGCCGTGCCCGCGAGCGTGGCCGTGGCGGAGAGCGGCGTGGGCGTTGAACCGAGGAGGCGACCGGAGCCCGAGATGGTGTCCGCGCCGCCGGCCGTGGCGAGCATGAGCTCGCGGCGTGTGGCCGTGCTCGTCCACATGAGGTCGGCGACGCCGTCGCCCGTGAAGTCCACGAAGGCGCGCGTGGCGTTCGTGCCTGCGCCCACGTTGTCGGCGTTGGAAGTGCCGCGAAAGCCCACGCGATCCATCGCGCCGGCGCCGAGCGCGAGCACCACGCCGCCGCCGCCGGTGCCCGTGGTCTTCGCGTTGAAGGTGCCGAGGTACGTGTCGATCACGACGGCGTCGTCGCCGCTCGTGCCGTTGACGACGAGCTTCGTGACCTTCGTGAGATCGATCGGCGCGCCGCTCGAGTCGACGCACGTGAAGCCGTTCACGCGGAGCGCCGTGCCCACGGGCGCGATGACGACCTCGGTCGTGTTGTTCGCGTTGAGCGTGAGCGTGAAGACGCCGGTGCCCGCCACGAAGCCGCTCGTGCCTGCCGTGGAACACGAGGGAACCGCCACGCCGATCGCCG
>CAIOHM010000012.1 GCA_903858055.1 uncultured delta proteobacterium | reverse complement strand
GTGGGAGCTGATCTTCGCGAGCGGCATGAGCACGGCGGAGAAGGTGGACGACATCAGCGGCCGCGGCGTCGGCATGGCGGCGGTGAAGTCGGACATCGAGAAGGCGGGCTACGAGCTCGACGTGCACACGACGGTGGGCAAGGGCACGATGTTCATCATCCGCCACGGCGGCGCGACCAAGCGGACCATCCCGCCGCCCGCGTTCTTGGCCTGAGTCGAAGCGCGTCTTCGTGAACGAGGCGTCGTGCGGGTGCGCACGGCGCTTCGTTCATTCGTGGGACTCTGCCGCACGGATTTCATGCGTTCGTGACTCGGCCGTAACCATGCCGGCGAAAGTTTGGCCGGGCCGGGAAACGCCCTTTCGTGGCTCGCGAGCCGCGCCGTACCCTGCGCCCAGGAGACGTCGCATGACCAGCACCGCGGAGCAGGCAAACCCCGCCTTGGGCAACGAGAACCGAAACGCGTTCGACCGCTTCGTGCGCGCGCGCATCCACCCGGACTTCTTCAGCGGCGGCCCGGACCTCTACCGGCGCGCGAAGACCGCCGTCATCTTCGCGATGCTCGGCACGGGCTTCGCGCTCTTCTTCGCGGCGCTGAACGTGAAGTTCGGCAACCCGCCGGGCGCGGTCCTCGAAGCGACGATTGGTGCGATCGCGATCGTCGTGACGTGGCGCTTCAAGCACATTCGCAGCCTCACGATGCAGGGCAACCTCATCGCGTTCCTGATGACGGCGATCCTCCTCGTCGCGTCGTGGTTCGCGGGCGGCATCGACGGCGCTGCGCTGCGCTTCCTGCCGGCGGTTCCGATCATGGTGCTCCTCCTCGCGGGCTACCGCTCGGCGTGGGCGTGGTTCGGCATCAACGCCGCGGGCGTGCTCCTCATGTTCCTCGCGGACAAGCACGGCGTGCGCCTCCCCGAGAGCTTCCAGGCAAACGAGCCCGTGCAATTTGCATCGGTCGCGGAGTGGTGGCGCGCGTGGCACGGCTTGACGCCGATCCCAGCCGCGGGCTTCGCGCCCGACAAGTGGCGTGAGCTCAAGATGAGCGACTCGATCGGCGGCATGGGCCTCGGTCTCGCGCTGGCGAGCATTTTCGAGGCGCTGAAGGACCAAGCGCTCCGCATGGTCGAGCAGAAGAACCAAGAGCTCGCGTCGCTGTTCGACAACATGCGCCAGGCGATCTTCACGTTCGGCCCGGACATGAAGGTGGTGGGGCAGTACTCGGGTCAGGCGAAGAAGGTGTTCAAGCGCGACGAGCTCGAGGGTGAGCACGTGCTGGAGCTGCTCTTCAAGGACGCACCGGAGTACGACCCGGAGTTCATGATGTTCCAAGACTGGCTGAAGGTCGTGTTCTCGACCACGCCGGAGATGTGGGACGAGATGGCGGAGATGGTGCCGAAGGAACGCGTGCTGAACGAGTTCACGGACGAAGAGATGCACCTGGCGGTGGAAGTGCGTCCGATCATCAGCCGCGGGGCGCTGTCGCGCATCATGGTGCTGGCCTCCGACGAGACGGAGAAGGTGCGCATCGCGCGAGAAGCGGCGGCGCGCGACGCGGAGCACAACAAAGAGATGGCGGCGATGAAGAAGCTGCTCTCGGGCGGAGCGCAGCTGTTCATCGCGTTCATGCAGAGTGCAACGGATCGTCTGCAGGCGTTCGAGGGAGACCTCGGGCCTGCGCCGCGCGAGGTGAACGCGAACGAGGTGGAAGTGCTCTTCCAGCACGCGCACACCGTCAAGGGCGAGGCGAAGGCCTTCGAGCTGGCGGACCTGGAAGAGGTCTGCCACGAGCTCGAGGAGAAGCTGACGGACCTGCGCGAGCCCGCGAAGGAGAAGGGCACGACGAGCACGGAGCCTGTGTACGAAGAGATCATGAGCGGGATCCGCGCGGCGCATGGGCACATCGCGAACGTGCGGCAGAAGTTCATCGACCAGAGCCCGATCGGCGCGCTGGTGCTGGAGCAGATCTCGGTGAACCGCGGCGACGTGGAGGCGCTCGAACAGGCGGTGCAAGAGCTCGCGGCGATCGCGGACGCGAGCAAGGTGCAGCACGTCGGCAAGATCGCGGCGCGCTTGGCGTCACGCCCCTTCGGCGAGGCGGTGGGTCGCCTGCAAGACGGCATCCCGGCGTGGGCGGCGCAGCTGGAGAAGCGCGCGAACTTCATCGTGGAGGGCAAGGACGTCATGATCCCGCCGGGGCTGATGAAGGTGCTGCCCGGCTGCCTCACGCACATGGTGCGCAACTGCTTGGCGCACGGCATCGAGGACCCGGAGAAGCGTGAGGAGATCGGGAAG
>CAIOHM010000011.1 GCA_903858055.1 uncultured delta proteobacterium | reverse complement strand
TCGTCACGGACCGTGCCGCCCTTGGCGATGTCCTGGTAGCTGATGACCTTCGCGAGGCCCTTCTTCGACTGCACCTTCACGAGCGCTGCCGTCGTCGTCGTCTTACCGTGGTCGATGTGGCCGATGGTGCCAACGTTGACGTGCGGCTTGGTGCGGTTGAATTTCTCCTTCGCCATGACGAACTCTCCTCAAAGACTCTGACTGCGTGCGGCTTGTGGTTTGCGACTACGAAGAGCCCACCACGGGGCTTGAACCCGTGACCTCTTCCTTACCAAGGAAGTGCTCTACCACTGAGCTAGGTGGGCTTATCGAAACGAGCGGGAGACCGGGTTCGAACCGGCGACGTTCAGCTTGGAAGGCTGACGCTCTACCGACTGAGCTACTCCCGCAGTTGAGACGGAATTCCGTACTCGTGGAGGGTGATGGATTCGAACCATCGAAGGCAGTGCCGGCAGATTTACAGTCTGCTCCCTTTGGCCACTCGGGCAACCCTCCGGGGTTGTTTCGTGTTGTCAAGAACCGGGGGAGCTAGCGAGGGGAATCGAACCCCTAACCGCCTGTTTACAAAACAGGTGCTCTACCGATTGAGCTACGCCAGCGCAGGGCTCGCGTTGCTAGTGCGCGGTCCGGTCTCTTTCAAGCGCGGGTTCGCGTAAGTCGAATAAGGCCCCGGATACACGGATCCCGTGAACCAGGGAGGCTGCGCAGTAACGGCCCTCGGCGACAATGTCAAGCGTCGCCGTGCGTTCGGGAGGAGAGGATGCCGTACGCTTCCAGGCGGCGGTAGAAGGTCCTCCTGGGAATCCCCAGGCGAACCGCTGCCGCTTGCCGGTTCCAGCCGGTGGCTTCAAGGGCCTCGAGGATGAGCCGGCGCTCGCGCTCACTTCGCTCGCCTTCGGTGGTCACGGCGACGGGCCGCCGTGGTGGGTCCGATGGCTCGGAGAAGTCCGCGAGCGTGAGCGCCGCCCCTTCGGCGAGGAGCCAGGCCTGGAGGAGCGCGTGCTCGAATTGGCGGACGTTTCCGGGCCACGGGCGCGCCGCGAGGGCTTCGACCGCGCTCCGCTCAATGCCCATGCGAGCCCGACCGTGGACGGCGGCAAAGCGCTGGAGGAAGTGGTCGACGAGGAGCGGGATGTCGCCCGCGCGGCTGCGCAAAGGGGGCACCGCGAGCTCCACGACATTCAGACGGTAGAACAGATCTTCACGGAACTTTCCTTCCGCGACGAGGGCCCGCAGGTCTCGGTTCGTCGCGACGACGATGCGCGCGTCGACCGTGAACTCGTCGCGCCCGCCGAGAGGGCGCACCTTCCGCTCTTGCAGCACCCGCAAGAATGCAGCCTGCATGTTCAGCGGGAGCTCGCCGATTTCGTCGAGGAACACCGTACCGCCCCGGGCCTCGCGGAAGATGCCGAGGCGAGCACGATCGGCTCCCGTGAAGGCGCCGCGCTCGTGACCGAAGAGCTCGGACTCGAGGAGGTTCGGCGCGATGGCGCCGCAGTTGATGGGCACGAAGGGCTGCTTCGCCCGGGCGCCCGTGTCGTGAATGGCACGCGCCACCAGCTCTTTTCCGGTGCCGCTCTCTCCGACGATGAGCGTGGGGACGTCGATGTCGCGCACGCGCTCGATGCGCGCGTAGAGCTTGCGCATGGGCTCACTCGCCCCCACGAGGAGCCCGAGCCCCTCACCGCGCCGCAGCTCGGCCTTCGTGGCTTCGAGTTCGATCTTCGTGTTTTGGAGTTCGGCGGTGCGGTGCGCGAGCAGCTGCGCGACCTCTTCCCGCGCACGAGCCAGCTCGCCGTTCGCCGCTTCGAGCGCTCGCCGCGCACGCTCGCTCTCGTCGGCGAGGCGGGCCCGCACGAGCGTGACCGCGGCCAAATCCGCAAACGCCTCGAGCACGCGGACCTCGCGCTCGATCTCCGCTGCGAACGCTCGGGGCACTTCGATGTACAGTGCACCGACCGCGAGCGCTCCCCTTCCCTCGGCCCGGATGGGCACGCACACGAGCGCCTCGAGCTCGAGCCGGTGCACGCTCTCGGCACCGGAGAGGCGCGCGTCGGAGCGTGCGGACCTGGTGACGACGGTCTCGCACGTACGGAGGACCCGCTCGGCCACCGACGTGGAGAACTCGCGACGCTCGAGGTCCGTCCCCATGGCGCGCACGGTCTCCACGACGGGTGCGCCCGAGGAATCGCGCAGCAAGAGGAGCCCTCGCTCGCCGCCCACGAGCGCCATCGCATGGTCGAGTACGCCGCCGATGACGCCGCGCGCGTCCGAAGCGGAGAGCAGGCTCGCCGCGAGCTCGACGAGGCGCGCGAGACGATCGTCCATGCGCGCGCCGAGGATCGTTGCCGCGCCGGGCGCAGGCGGGATCGAGCCGCGCGGGATCGTGATGCTCCCTCCGCTTCGCAACGAGCGCCGACGCGGATCGCCCCAAAAGATTTCGTAGAGGTCCGGCGGGAGGCGCGCGGCCATGTGCTCGACGCGCGATCGTGCGGCCCCGAGCTCGCGCGCCGACCCGATGCGATCGCCACTCGCCTCCGCGAGACGTGCGCGCGCCACATGAACCCGCACGAGGCCGTCGTCGAGGGAGGCCTCCACCGCCGCCGCACGCGCGTGTTCCAGCGCAGCGCCCGCGGCCGCGAGATCGCCCCGCAGCTCGAACACCGCCGCGCGCACGAGCCACGGTAGCGGGTGAGCTCCGCGCCCTTCGAGGTGCGCCACCTCCCGCTCGACGACCACCTCGGCTCCTTCGGCCTCGAGGTCTTGCGTGCGGAGTGCAAGCAACGTCGCCTCGAGGCGCACGAACGCACCTTCGTCGCGACGCCCGAGGTTCGACCACACGACGGCGCTCTCTTCGTAGAGGCGGAGCGCCTCCGTCGGGCGACCGCTTAGCTCATGCCACTCGCCCTCGAGCGCC
>CAIOHM010000010.1 GCA_903858055.1 uncultured delta proteobacterium | reverse complement strand
CTCGTCGATCGCGACGACCGCACGGAGCGCCGCAAGGTTCGACGCGTCGAGGTCGAGAACACGGAACCAGAGGTCGCGTGCTTGTTCGACGGAGCCAAGCTTCTCGGCGGCGAGACGCGCCCGCTGCGAGATCACGTTCACGCGCGCGTCTTCCTCGACGGCGTCGGCGAGGCGGTCGAGGGTGGCGTCCACGGAAGCCCAGTCTTCCTCGGCTTGGTAGAGACGAGCGAGCTTCTCGAGGGCCTGACGATCTTCGCCCTTCAGGTCGAGCACGTAGCGCCAGGTGTCGATCGCGCGGCGGCGGTCACCGAGGCGCTCCGCCGCGATGTCGGCGATGCGAGCGCGCACCGTGGCTTCTTCCGCTTCGGAGGCGGCGGTCTCGAGGCGTGCCGTAAGCACCCGATCGAGAGCCTCCCACTCGCCGCGTGCCTCGTAGATGCGCTCGAGCCCGTCGAGCGCTTCCGCGTTCTGGCGATCGTGGCGATCGATCACCTCGGCGAAGGCACGCAGGGCACCCTCGACGTCATCGAGGTGCGTCTCACGGGTCTTCGCGAGCCGCACGAGGAGCTCGATGCGCTCGTCGTCGTTGTCGGCGTAGCCGACGCGCACCGCGAGAATCTTCTCGAGCTCTTCCCAGCTCTCGAGCGACTCGTAGATGCGATCGAGCTCACGCAGCGGCCGCGGGTCGTTCGCGTAGGCGCCGTGCGCGCGGCGGTAGACCTCTTCGGCGCGCGAGATGTCGCCGAGCTCGCTCTCGATGAGGTCCGCGAGCGAAAGCTCGAGGTCGAGCTGCCGTTCACCGACCGGTGTGGCACGAATTCCGGCTTCGAACGCCGCGGCGACTTTCTCCCAGACCTCTTCGTCCTCGAGCGTGCCTGCGAGGCGCTTGGCAAGCTCCAAGGTCCGCTCGTCACCGGCGTCGCTCCGCAAGAGGGCGAGCGAGACCCCGAACGCGCGCATCGGGTCTGCGAGGCGGACCTCGAGGACCTCCGCGAGGCGGAGCCCCTCGTCAACGCGCTCGGTGGCGTCGGTGCGGAAAGGCATGAGCCGCCCGAGAGTCGCGGCGAGGCGCTCCCCTTCCCCGGCGGTCTCGAGCCAGGGGACGAGGTAGTCGCTCGCCTCACGCACGCCGAAGCCTCCGGCGAGGGCTTTTTCGAGGAGCTCGTAGGCGTCGCCGCGCGATGGATCCGACACGACGACCTCGGTCGCTGCGCGCACCGCCGCCTCCTCGCGCCCGGGCAGGCCGAGGGCAAGGGCCGCGAAGCGGAGACGCAGCGCGGTCGCTTCGTTGGCATCGCGCGCGACTTCGACGTGGCGCTCGAGGGTCGCCGCGAGCGCGTCGCTTTGGCCCATGCGCTCGTAGAGGCGCTCGAGGTGCGCGAGGGCTTCGGTTTGGCTCGCGTCGAGCCCGAGCGCCGAGCGGAGCAGCCCGACCGCGCGCGCGTCGTCACGAAGGTCCGCGTCCGCATGCGCCGCAGCCTCGAGGAGCCAGCGCACACGCAGCTCGTCGCCGTGATCCGGCGCGGCCGCGAGGCTCTCGAGCGTCGCGACGAGCTCTTCGTGACCCCCCACGATCGCCGCGAGACGCTGCGCCTGCTTGAGCGCATCGCCAGGGTTTTCCGCAACGACGACGAGCTTCAACGCCGCCGCGAAGGCGGCCTTGGCGTCACCCAGGCTGTCTTCGTGAATCCGCACGAGACGCTGCAGGAGCGCGGCCTGCTCGTGAGGCTCGTTCGTCGTGCGCAGCTCGACTTCGAGGGCACGCGCCACGCGTTCGAGGCGCCCGGCTCGCTCGTCGACGCGCGCGAGCACGCGTGCCGCAGCCTGCGCGGCCGCGGGGACCTCGAGCATGTGCTCGAGCGCACGGAGCGCATCCCCGAAGTCACCGTGCTCGGTGAGCACTTCGTCGTAGATCGCGACGGCGCGCTCGGCTTCGTTCAGGCGCTCGAAGACCACGCGCGCCAAGCGGCAGTCGAGCCGGGGGCGCTCTTCTCCGCGCACGAGCGAACGCTGAGCCTCGAGCACCTCGGCGAGTTCGGCCCAGCGGTTTTCCCGCTCGAGGAGCGCCGCGAGCCGCCCCAACGCGACCTCGTCATCGGAGCGGAGCGCGAGCGCGTCGCGGTACGCGTCGATCGCCGCCGGAACGTCGCCGATGTGGGTCTCGAGCGTGTTCGCGATTTGAAGCACGAGCTCGAGGCGCTCGTCGTCGGCGACAACGTCGGCCCGGGCGCGCGTGCACTCGAGGAGCGCGCGGTACTCCCCCACACGCCGGAACGCGTCGGTCGCCGCCTCGAAGAGCGCGCGTTCGTGGCCGCCACCCGCGAGAGCCTTTTGGTACGCCTCGGCCGCACGGCGGTCGTCGCCGAGCCGCTCGGCGGCGATTTCAGCCACGCGGCGCCAGAGCCCGCTGGTCGTGACGGGGTCGTTGCTCTCGCCGGCACGGCGCGCGAGGAGCCGCGCGAGCTCTTCGTAGCGCGAGAGGCGCTCGAGCAAGCGCACGAGTTCGGCCGCGACCGCCTCGTTCATCGGGTCGAGTTCGAACGACGAGCGGTAGCGATCGAGCGATCCCTCGACGTCGCCGAGCTCGTCGAGGGCGAAAGCCGCTGCGCGCGCAAAGAGCGTTGCGCCGAGTTCGGAGCTCACGCTCTTGGCCAGAGCGTCGAGCGCTTCGAGGTACGACGCGCCGTTCGACGTGCGACGGGCCAAGCGCTCCGCGTCATCCACGGCGTTCGCCGAGTAACCACCACGAAGGCGCTCGAGGGCAATGTCGAAGGCCCCCTTCGATTGTGCGTCAGCGTCGAGCATGCGCCCGAGTTCCGCCAGGCGCTCGTCGCGCGCGTCACCCTCACTCGCGTCAGCAAGCGTACGCAGCGTGCGCTGGAGTCGCGTGGTGTCTTCGAGCTCACGGAAAAGCGGCTCGAGGCGTGCGGCAAAATGAGCCGCACGAGGTCCCGTGCAGAATGCATCGAGTGCCAAGCGCGCGTCTTCACGCCCACCGCGGGCTGCAACCTCATAGGCATCGACCGCGGCGTCGGAGTCACCGATCGGTCCCGCGAGCAAATCTCCAAGACGCTGAGCGTGCGCCGCGCGTTCCGCTTCCCCCTCGGCGACCTCGCGGCGACGCTCCAAGAGCGCACGGAGCGACGCCCACGCTTCACGCGCGCGGTGAATGCGCTCGAGCGCTTCGAATGCATCGACCGCGGACGCCTCGAGCTCGAGGACCGCGCTCCACGAAGCGACCGCATCGTCGACACCGCCGTCACGCGCCTCTTGCAGGCGAGCCAAGCGACGAAGGAGGGCGACGCGCTCCGTGTCCGCCGTACCGAGCGCGAGGCGCATGCCAATGAGGCGCTCGACGCCTGCGCTGTCGTTGCGATGGAGGAAGAGCGCTTCGAGACGCTCGACCGCACGGCTGTCATGGGTCGCCTGCACCTCGTCGAAGAGGACCCGCACGGCATCGTCGACGCGGCCGGCCCGCTCTTCGAGGTCCGCGAGGGCCAGGCGGTACGCGGTCGCGAGCGAAGCATCGGAGGCCACGCCCACGAGGATTCCGCGCAGGGCCGCCGCCGCACGCTCGACCGCTTCGGAACCCGCGAACGCGGTCGCTGCAGCACGCAGCGCTTCGTCCCCCGGCTCGAGCTCGAGCGCCGAGAGCAGCGCTCCGTGCTCGGCTTCGACGTTGCGGAGGTGCTCGCGAGCGATGCGCGCCACGGCGAGCCAGTGGTCCTTCTTCGCGCCGACAGGCCGGTCATCCGCTGCGAGAGAGCGATGGAGCTCCGCCAGCGACTCGTAGCCGCCGGTCGACTCGAGGATCGCGAGCAACACGCGTGCGGCCGCGTCGCGCGTCTCGGCCTTGGCGACGAGCGCGTCGAGAATCGAACGTGCGGCTTCGTGCGAAGGGTTGCCCTCGAGGACCACCTCGACGACGCCGAGCGCCGCATGCGGGTCGTTGCCCTTTCCTGCGAGGAGCGTCGCGAGCGCGATGCGCGCCGAAACGCGGGCCTCGTCGGACCCGGCCTCGGCAACTTGACGCTCGATGAGCGCGCGAAGCTTCTCCGTCGCACCGCTCCGGTCAAGGAGCTCTGCGAGGCGCTGGGCGAGGTCGTCGTGGAGCCCGTGCTCCTCGATCGAGGATTCGAGCACGGCGATGGCACCCGCGGGGTCGTTGAAGCCCGCGTCGTGCAACCGCGCGAGGCGCAGCTGGAGCTCTCGGCGCTGCTCGCCACTCGTCGCGCGATCGAGCGCGGTCGCGAGCGAGGCCTTCAGGCGATCGTACTGTCCCCCCGCCTCGTAGATCCCCGAGAGCAAGACGACGGCACGAGCAAAGTGCGGGCTCGACGGCGCGTACGATTCGAGCACCGGAGCGACCGCGGCAGCGTCCTTCTGCGCGCGCCACGACACCGTCGCCCAAGCAAGCCCGAACGCGCCGGCTTCGCCCTCGGCTTCGCGGCGCTGGCCAAGGACCGCGAGCAGAGCTTCGGCTTTGCCCTGTGCAAACGCGGCGTCGATCACGGCGTCGAGCGGGAGCGCCTCCGGCGACAGCAGCGACACCGCTTCGAGTCGCGCCTCGAGAGCCGCCGCAACGTCGCCCTTTCGCTCCTCGAGACCGCCGATACGCAGCGCGAGCTGACCTCGCGTCTCGCCGCTCGCCGCCCCACGCAGCACCGCAAGCGCCCGCAGCTGACCCGCCACGTCGTCTGCGCTCTCGACGAGCGGAAGGAGCGCTTCGGCCGCCGCCACGTTCGAGGGGTCGAGATCGAGCGCGCGATCGAGCGCCTTGCGAGCGCGATCGGCTTTCTCTTTGCGCACGAGCCAGAGGCGCGCGGTCGGCAGCAGGAGCGCGACCTTCTTGGCCGAATCTTCCTCGCGCGACTCCTGACCCTCGAGCAGACGAATCAGCTCGTCCCACTTCTGCGACTCCTCGAAGAGCGCCTCGAGCTCGTCGAAGCGTGCAAGCTGCAGGTACTTCTTCTTGAGCGCTTCGACCGCTCGCCGGTCGGAGGGGTCCTCATCGAGCACGCGTCGCCAGGCAGCAGCCGACATCGATTCGTCGGCGAGCCGTTCGCTCGCGACCAGCGCGAGCTTGGCGAGCACGGCGATGCGTTGTGCTTTGTCCGCCGTGGCCGCCACTTGCGCCTCGAGCGTCGACGCCAAGGCGGCGAAGTCGCGGGAACGCTCGTGGAACTGCGCGAGAGCCCCGAGCGCTTCGAGGTTCGCGGCATCGTCGTCGACCACCGCTTGCCAGAGCGGCACGCAGACTTCGGGCTTCTTGACGCGGTCCATCGCGAGCTTCGCGAGCTCGAGACGCTTCGCGCGCTTCTCCGCGTCACTCGTGAGCGCCTCGATGAGCTTCCGCTCGAGGACCACGAGCTTCTCCCAATCGCGGCGCTTCTCGTACATGGGCCGGAGCTGAGCCACGGCCGGCTCGAAGTTTTCGCGGATCGTGAGCACCTTCTCGAGGAGCTTGATGGCCTCGGCCTGATTCGCGAAGCGCGTGACGAACATGTCCGCGGCCTTCATGAGCAACTCGACGGCCTCGTTCGGGTCCGCCACGAGCTGCCCGAGCTGGACCAATACCTTGGCATACTCGGTATAACGCTTCGCAGCCTCGAACTTCTCGAGGCTCGCACGGAGCTCGATCACCTTCGCCTCGCGCGCCGCGTCGTCGAGTTGCGGGTCGCTGGAAAAGCTCGTGTTGGAAGCGTCCGACGCGGTCGGGAGGTCGTTGCCGTTGCTCATGGTATTTCGTGGTGCAGGCGAAAAGAAAAGAGGCCCCTGCGCAGGCAAAAAGCTACCACCCGGCCCCGAGCCGGCGAAGGGCTAGCGCTTCCAGTCGTGATGAATTTGCGCCTGTTCCGCTCGCCGCGACCGCGTGCAGCGTTGGCGCAATCGCCCTCGAAGCGAGCGGCCGCGTGACGCCGCGAAAGCAAAAAGGCCCTCGCACCGCGAGAGCCCCTTTGCGAAGCGCGAACGAGCACGCAGCTCGTCGGCGCCCGTGATCAATCGATCGAACCGCCGGCCTTGCGCGCAAGGCTCGCACCTTGGGTGCACTGCGAGCGGTAACGCTGCGCCATGGCGGTCTTGCAGACGGTCTTGTTGAACTTCTTGAGGTTCCCGAGGCCTGCGGTCGTATCGCCGCTGGCGACCTGGAGGCGCCCCAAGTTGAAGAACGCGATGTGCTCGCCCTTGAGCGGGTCCGTGCACTCGCCACAGGCCTTCTTCGCCTCGGTGAATTCGCCGAGCGCCGCGGCCGAATCGCCCTTCTTGTCGAGGAGGTCACCGAGGAGCGAATGGAGCGTGAAGCCCGCCTTGTCGCCAGGCTTGACGTAGGCGAGGCCCGCACGGACGACCTTCTCCGCGAGGTCGTTGTAGCCGAGGGCGCGGTAGGTCTCCGCGAGGAAGCCGTAGTACTCGGTCTTCTCGGGAGCCGTCTCGATCGCCTTCGAGTAGGCCTTGAGCGCGCCGGTCTCGTCGTCGAGGTTCATGAGAACCTCCGCGAGATCGAACTGCGCGTCGGCGAGGTTCGGATCGACCGCGAACGCCTTCTCGAGGGGCTCACGTGCGTCGGACCACTGCGCAGGCCCACCGCCCGCCTTCGCGAGTTGCACGGCCGCGTAGCCATGGCGGTAGAAGAACGAGGCCCAGGTGGGATCAGCCTTCTCGGCGCGGCTCGCGGCCTGCACGAGCTTCGCCCAGTCTTCCTTCTTCTTGAGCGCGTTGAGGAGCTTGTCGTGAATGAGCGTGTTCGACGGGTCGATGGTCGTCGCCTGCTCGTACTTCGAGACGGCGTCGTCGAGGTTCGTCGCGCGCGCCTTGTCGCCTTCGATGGCGAGTTCGACGGCTTCTTTCGCGCTGAGGCTGCAGCCAAGCGACGCGAGCGCGCCGCACAGGAGAACGGTGAGGGTCGTGCGCATGAGGGGAATCACTCGCCAGGCGTGAAGATGATCGGGTACGCAACCTGGACCACGCCGCCTTCCGGCGCCGGGAACGAGAGGTTGCTAAAGCCGCGGACGACGCACTGGACGACGCCCGTGTCCGGGAGCTCGCTGCCGCCGTCGGAGGCCATGGTCACGGCGCCCGCGCGGTCGATGATGAACTTCACGGTGACGCGACCCTGGAGGTTCGGGTTCTTCGTGAGCCCGTTCTCGAAGCAGAGACGGAAGCGGCCGAAGTTCTGGCGCACGATGCGCTGAATGACCTCGGGCGGGAGTCGACCGTTGATGGTCGCCGCGGCCGCGCGGATGCCCGGCGACTTGGTGCGGTGACCGCTGCCGAGACCGCCGTGCCCGCCGCCGAAGCCCTGGCCCGAACCCGTACCCGCACCGTGACCGATGGTCCCGATGCTGCCGAGGCCGATGCCTTCGCCCTTGCCGCCGCCGCCTTCACCAACGCCGGAGAGGCCAAGGCCGCCCGCGCCGAAGGAGTCGCCGATGCTGTCGCCCCACATGTTGCCGCGCGCGCTGATGGGGTCGTTGCCGAGCGAGGTCTCTTGACCCCAAGGCGCCGTGGGAGCGTTCGGATCGCCGCCGCCGCCGACGTTGAGGAGGCCGATCATACCGAACTCGGCCGCCTCACGCAGCGCAGCTTGGCGCGCAATGTGCGGATCCGGGTTGTCCTGCGGGCCCTGCACGCCAAAGCGCTGGCCCGTGGACTTCGTGGTCGGGTTGCCCATCGAGCCTTCTTCGCCCTTTGCGCGCGTGCCCGTGCCGCCTTCTTTGTTGTCCGCCTGGTCGTTCGTCTCGGGGGTCGGCTGCTCTTCCTGCTCACGCTCGGCAGCGGCGTTGAGCATCTGCTGCATGTAGAGGAGCTGGTCGCGGTCGATGCCCTCGGCGTCGTCCGCGCGCATGCTCGGCATGAAGAACGCGAGCGACGCGACGAGACCGGCGTGCAGAAGGAACGAGAGGCCGCTGTAAAGATACGCGGTCGGGTCGAGGTTGCGGAAGAAGCCGATCGGCGCCGCCTTGCCGCCCGTCTCGCTCGAGATTTCGAACGAGAAAAGCGAGCCTTCGATCGTCAGCTTGGCACGCTGGCCCGGCTGGAGATCGACTTCGTGAGCGCCCGACGCGAGCGAACTCGCGCGCGCGCGGCCCGCCGCGACGAGGTCGGAGATCGCCTGACGCCCGCCGGGGCCGTCGACGAAACCCTTCATGCGCGGGTGAACGACGACGCTCACCTGACCCGAAGAGGCACCCGTGACGAGGGCCATCGGCGACGCACCGACGACGGCGCTCGGCAGTTCGAAGCCGACCGGGTTCTGCGGATCGGAGCTCTCTCCGACGAAGAACGTACGAACGGGCGCCAGCTGCGTCGAGAAGAGCTTGGTGTTGCCCCAGTGAATCGTGACCTGAGCCGAATGGAGGTCCGGGTCTTCGATTTCCGCGGGCGAGACGGGCGGCCCCGAGCGCAGAAGCTCGTAGCTCTCGTCGCCGTGCGAAGCCGCGAGGCTCTCGCCCGAGCGCGAAGCCGACGAAACGGCAGCCGCAGGCACCGAGGCGGCAGCAGCGGGCGCGACGGGAGCAGGCGCCGACGCAACCGGAGCCGGAGCCACCTGCCCGAACGCCACCGTGGCGGCAAAAGGCGCAGCAGCTTCCGCGGCGGGCGCGGAGGCCTCGGCCGGAGGCGGTGCGGGGGACGCGGCGGCCGCTTCCACGGCTTCGAGGACGATGACCGTCGAGCCGACCTGGATTTGGTCGCCGACGCGCAGACGGCACTTGTTCACGCGCTGGCCGTTGACCAGCGTGCCAGGCTCGTTGCCGAGGTCGATGAGGACCACGTCGTCGACGCCGCCCGCTTCGACGACCGCGTGCATACGAGCCGCGAGCTCGTCGTCCACGCGCACATGCGACTTCGGGTCTTTGCCGATCTTGACGATGTCTTGCGCGACGGTCTCGCGACGCGTCGGCTCGCCGTTTTCGAGCCAGGTGAAGGTGAGCGCCACCGGTTGCTTAACCGTGTCCATCGAAGGAGAGCCTTTCGGTCAGGTGCCGTGCGAGAGAATCAGAGGTTTTCGACAGACTTGAGCATCTCCGGCACGAAGCTCGTGCGCGGGCGGATGAGCATGGTCCGAACGGGCCCGGGGCGAACGCGAATCGTCGCGTCGTTGGGGCCGAAGCCGCCCGCGGAGAGGGGATCGTCGCTGAACTCGTAACCGTAGCCGTCCGTGGTGTCGGAGCGCTTGGTCTGCGCAGAAGCGACCGACGCCCAGGTCAGGGCGGCGACGGCGAACACGAGGAAAAAGGGGCGGCGGTTACGCATGGGAGTCTCCACCAGGGGTCCTGGGCTTGATTACAGTGGCAACGTATTGAGGGAAAGGCCGGTCGTCAACGAAGAGAATCGGCTTCAGTTGGCGTTTCCCGGTGCGGCGGGAGACTCCGTCGACGATGGATTTTCGGTCGCGCTCGTCGGCGCCGAAGCGGGCTCTGCGGCAGGCGCGGCTGGAGTTTCCGGGGCCGCCTCGGGCGCCGCAGCGGGTGCCGGCGGGTTGGCGTCCATCTCGAAGAAGGCGACGATGCCGTCGATGTCTTCGCTGCGTTCCTTGGCGCGCTTGACGGCGTCGGCGTACTCCGACTTGCCCGCAGCCTTGGCCGCGAAGTCATTGAAGATCGCCTGGGCCTTGCGGAGGCTCGGGATGCTGTCCTTGCCGCCGCTCTTCGCCTTGTACTCCTGCCAGAGGATTCCCTCGTTGTAGTAGGCGTCGGGGCGAGCCGCGTCGATGCGCTTGCACTCGTCGAGCTCGCTCTGAACGGTCGCCACGCTCTGGTCGAAGTTCACGTCGTCGATCGAGCCGCGGACCGCGAGCGCGAGACCGAGGTGGGCCTCGTAGCTCTGCGGTTGAAGCGCCGCGGCCTTGCGGTACGCCGCCTCGGCGCGCTTGAAGCCGCGGAACGAGAGGTTGACCGCGCCGAGGTTCATGTGCGCTTCGAAGAACTTCGGATCGAGGCTCGAGGCCGCGTCGAAGGACTGCACGGCGCCGTTGATCTGGCCGAGCTCGACCTGGATGAGGCCGGTCGTGTTGAGGATCGGGGCGTAGCGCGGGTTCTTCGCGAGGGCCTGCTGGCACACGAGTGCGGCGAGCTCGAGGGTCTGCGCGTTGGCCTTCTTCGCGGTCGACGCCGCGGCCGCGGGAGCCGCCGAGGCCCCCTTCCCTGCGGGCGCGGCCTTCTTCGCCGAGCCCTTGGTCTTCGCTTCGCCGTAGTAGTACAGCGCGAGCTGGTTGAGCGCGGGCATGTAGCCGTCGTCGATGGCGAGCGCGCGCTGAAGGTTCTTCTTCGCGCACTCACGGTCGCTCTTGCACTCACCGGTGACGTTCTCACCGCCGCGCTGCATTTGGAACGTTGCGAGCTGCGTGAGCGCCGCGACGTTCTGGAACTGCGCGTCCTTCACCGCGCGGTCGAGCTCGGTGATGACGAGGTCGATCGCGCCGGTCTTCTTGTAATTGTCGAGGGCGACCTGCACGCGGGCGTAGTGAGCCTTCGGGTTCAGCGCGAGCGCCTCGTTGAAGCGCTGCATGGCCTCGGCGTTCTCGCCACAGCGCTGCAGGGCGAGGCCCGCGTTGAAGACGGCTTCGGAGAGCTTTCCGCCCTGCTCCGCGTTCGCCTTGTCGAAGGCGCGCGCGACGGATCGGCAGTTGCCCGACGACCAATCGTTTGCGCGGTCGTGGGCGTAGAGCTCCTCGAGCGCGTCTTTGTAAAGATCGCTGGTCTTGCGCGAGATCGCCTCGCCGGAGGCCGAGACCGGCGGCGCGGTGTTCACGGGAGACGAAGCCTCCGGGGTGCCGCCGCCGCAGGCCGCGAGGAACGCGCCCACGAGCGCGAGAGAAACGTGCGTCTTGATGTTCCGCATGGTCGTGGTCCTCATTCGTCCTTGTCCGCTTCCGGCTCAGTCTTGCTCGCGCTGGTCGCGAGGCTGAGGGTTCCGCCGACGAGCACCGGCGGCATCTTGTCGTCGAGCCCGCGGCCGATGCGATTCGGCGCGCCCTTGAGCTCGTCGATCACGTGGTACTCGCTCTTGTACTTGTCCGAGAGCCAGACCTCGCACGCGCGGCTGTACTCGTCGAAGTACTGGTACTTGACCGAGTAATCGAGGCAGGTCTTGAGCGCGGGCTTCGCGTTGTTGGCCTTGAAGGGCTCGGAGGCGCCGTCGAGGCTGTCGAAGTAGCGGGCGCGCACTTCGTCCCAGGTGACCTCTTGGAGCGTGCCGCAGGCCGCTGCGCAGCCCTTCTGGTCCCACTCCTTCGGGTACGGCGCACGACGGAAGTCGTCGACGAAGTCACCCCACATGAGGCCCACGCGTGAGCCCGCGGCGATGACCCAGCGCGGCGGCGGCTCGGGCTGAAGCTCGAGGATCTTCTTGTAGTCTTCAGAGACCTTGGAGATCGCCTCGGCCTTCTTCTTGTACCACTCGACGACCTTCGTGTTGATGTGCTTCAGGACGTCGTCCTTCTTGCCCGGGCCCTTGTATTCCGGGAACTTGAGGGTATCGACCTGGGCCTGCTTCGCCTCTTCGGCGACGTAGAAGTAGGCTTCGCCCACGGAGGTGAGGGCCTTCGCGAGGCGCTTGCGGCGCGCGGCCTCCGGCTCGTCCTTGTAGGACTCGTCGATCTTGGCCATGCCCTCGTTGCCCTTGCCCCAGAGGTCACGCACGGTCGCGTATTCCTTCTTGGCGCTCGCGTCGAGGACCTCGACGGGGACCATCTCGGTGCTGCGCTTCTCTTTGCGACCGACGATCTTGATCACCGTGCGCTCGACCATCTTGGGCTTGCCGAGCTTGCGGTACGCCTTCGCGAGCGTCGCGTGCGCTTGGACGCGGACGTCGATCGGACCCTTGTCGATCTGAGCCATGCTCGCGGTGAGCGTGCTCTTCGCCTTGTCCCACTCTTCGCGGTCCGCGTAGCGCGCACCGAGGGCGAACGCGATGGCGGCGGCTTGCGCGGGCTTCGAGCTGCCGAAGCGCGACTGGAACTCCTTCGCGTCTGCGACGGCCTTCTCGTCGTCGCCGAGGCCGAGGCGCAGGATGACGGCGTCGCTGAGCGCCTTCTCCGACTCCTTGCCCTTCTGGCTCGCGTACTTCTCGTAGTAGTCCGCGGCGGTGTCGTAGACGGCGATCGCTTGGTAGTTGCCGCCGAGCTTGCGGATCGACTCCTTCGCGATCTCCGTGCCGGCGAGGCCGAAGCGCGGATCCATGAGGATGCGGCGCACCTGAATCGCGTTCGCCACGAGCTTCGCAGCCTGGAACGACTCGGCCGAGTTGAAGACGATTTCCTCGATCTTCTCGCACTGCGAGGGCTTGCCCTGCGCGAGGTTCGGCTCACCGTAGGTGCGCCAGAGGTCGAGGTACGTGCGCGCGGACTCCTCGAAGATGCGGAGACGATCGGGCGAACCCTCGGGGTGCGTCGCGGCGAGCTCGGCCTGCTTCTGCGCCTTCAAGCGACGGATGTCGCACTGGATGCGCGTGAGGATGTCGCACTGCTCCTGGTTCTTCGCGTACTTGTCCGCCGAGCAGTAGAGCTCGATGAACTTCGGCACGTCGGTCGCCATTTCGTCGAAGCAGCGCGGCCGCGGGGGCTTCGAGTGCTCGCCGACGACGTTGATCGACTCGAGGTAGAGCTGCGCGGCGAAGATGCCGGCGTCCGAGTCCGCGTGGTTGAGCGCGATGTCGCGGAACGCGAGCGCCGCCTCTTCCCAGTTCTGGGTCTCGAAGTAGACGCGCGCGCGGGCGAACTTCACCTCGACGAGCTGGCTCACGGCCGCGGCGTTGCTCTTCTCCGGCTGCACGTAGCAGACGTAGCGATCGAACGCGTGGACCATGGACTGCTGGCCGTCGTTGAAGCCCTTCGGCGCGTACTTCGTGGCCTCGTCGACCTCGGCCTTCGCCTTCTTGCCCTTGCCCTCTTCCTTGGCCTTCGACTGGCCCGGGAGGTTGCCCATGCCCTTGCGGTCCGAGCCCTTCTCGTGGGTCAGCGCGTAGGTCTTCTGGTAGCAGAGCACCGCGGCGAACGCGGCCTCGGCGGCCTCGGGCGAGGTCGGGTCTTCGTCGACCACGCGGTCGAACGCCGGGCCACACTCCTGCCAGTTCTGCTGGAAATACAGGAGGTCGGCGACGTTGTACTTGAGCTTGTAGATCGTCGGCCAATCTTCGCGCACGAGCTTCGGGAACTCGAACTTCGCGAACTCGGCCGGCTGGAAGGTCTCGATCGCCTTGTTGTAGAGCTGCGAGGCAAGCGACATGGTCTTCGTGTCGCCGGTGCCGCGCTGACCGTCGCTGCCGACAGCCTCGAGGTGCCACGCCATCGCGGTCTCGGTGACGAGCTCCGCGGTGCGGTTTGCGCACTCGAGCTTGGCCTTGTTCTCGTGCTGCGCGCGACCGAACTCCTCGTGCGCCTTCAGCTGAACCTCGAGCTCGCCCACGATGAGGGGCTTGTTCGCGGGGTTCGCCGCCATCACGGCTTCCGTGATGTGCGTCTGGTAGGCGCAGCTCAGGTTGCTCGAGGCGTCGACCTTGAGGAGCTCCTTGTAGAGCACCTGGGCCTCCTTGTAGTGGCCCGTGTCGAGGTAGTTCTGGCCGAGGTCGCCGAGCATCTTGATCGAGCGCGTGGTCGAGCCGCCCTCGTCGCCCGAGACGCCCTTGAAGAAGGCGAACGCGGCTTCGGGCTTACCCGAGACGGCGTAGAGCGGGACGATGTCTTTGCGCGCGGACTCGGCGAGCTTCGTCGCGTTCGGCATCTGCGCGAAGGCCACGCCGTAGTCGATGGTCTTCTTGAACGCGTTGAGCGCTTCGGCGTAGCGGAGGTTGTTCCAGTAGACGTACGCGAGCTTGTACCAGGCGTAGCCGTAGACCTTGTTGCCCTGCTCCGGCTTGTACTCGATGACCTTCTTGTAGGCCTGCTCCGCGAGCGCCCACTTCGACGGGTCGCCGACGGCCTCGTTGAAGAAGAGCTCGCCGAACGCGAGGTACGCATTCGGGACGTACTTGCTGTTCGGGCGCGACTTCACGAGCTCGAGGTAGATCTTGCGGGCGTCGTCGTTCTCGTTGCCCTGCTCGTACTCGTACGCGAGGTAGTAGAGGACCTCGTCGAGCTGCGGATAGTTCGCGTAATCCGTCTTGAGGGTCGAGTAATACTCGATGGCCTTCTTGCGGGCGATCTCGAGCACCTTCTTCGCGCCGTCGACCTCGCCCTGCTTCTTCGAAGCCTTCGCGCTGTCGTTCGCCTTCTTCGCGTCGTCGCGGTCGACCTCGGCCTGGGTCTTGTCGCGGAACGCCGCGGACTCGAGCTCGACGTACGACTCCGCGAGGCGACGGATGATCTGCGGGCGGTCTGCCGCGTTCTTCGGCGTGCGCGAGAGGAGGCTCTCGATGCCCGCGATCTCGGTCGTGAGCATCGCGCGCGCGCGCGCCTTGAGGCGCGAGGTGCGCTCGTCGCGCTGGCCCGCGGTCATCTGCTCCGAGGGCGTGCCCACGGGCGGCCCCGCGTCCTGGCGCTTCTTCGACTCCACGGGCGGCGGCGCCGAGTGGAAGGCCATCTTGGGCTGCTTGCCTGCCGCGGCCTGCGTGAAGCTCGAGGCGTCGCCGCCGGGGCACGAGGTGAGCTTCTTCGCCGCCTCGGGGGCGATGCAGATGTCGGCGGCCTCGGAGGCCGCAGCCACGGTGAGCGCGAACGCGAGCGTGGAGAGGGTGCTGGTACGGAGGTTCATGTTCAGCGGCCGCACTTGGAAGTGATGGTCTGGCGGTAGAAGCCGAGCTCGTCGCGCCAGTACTCGCCCTTGAAGGGCCACACGACGTGTTCGGCGTCGGCGACGACGATGTTGCGCTGCGATTCGGTCTCGCTCACCTGCGCGTCGACGAGCGCCTGCTCGAGCTGGTTGCGCTGCGCCGCGAGGACGTCGATGACGATCTTGTCCGTGTTGCGGAGCTGCTCGGCGAGCTCGTCGAGGTTGCGCTGGAAGCGCTCGCGCGCGAGCTTCGTGGCCCCCTGCACCGCGAGCGTGCGGGCGAGTTCGACGTTGTCCTTGATGTCGCTGCCGAGGCCGCTCTTGCGGAGCTCTGCGGGCATCTCGCCGAGGCGCGCGGTCTCGTCGTCGAGCATCTTGACGTACTCGAGGAAGCGAAGGAGCTGGCGGTCACCGAGCGCGAGCTCGACGACGGGCTTCACGTGCGACGGCACCTTGGCCGAACCGGCGCGCACGTCGACGAGGAGCTTCACGAGCGCGTCATCGGTGCCTTCCGGGTACTTCGCCACGAGGGCTGCGAGCTCGTCGTAGATCGGCTTGTACTTCGCCTGGATCTTCGCGGAGATCGCCTGCGCGTCGTCGAACTGGCAGTTCGAGAAGTAGATGACCGCCTTGAGGACCTGGCCCTCGGGGTAATACGACTTCGGGAAGTAGGGCGCCTCGATCGTGTGGACGTTGCCTAGCGCGTGCGAGTAGTCGCCGGCCATGTAGTACGCCCACGACTCCTCGAAGAGCGCGTCGAGCCAGTACTCGCTGTCGTCGTCGACGAGGTTCCAGTACTTGACCGCGGCCGAGAGCTTCGACGAGTCGACGGTCGGCGCGTTGGTCACGTCGTCGACGCGCACCGAGGCCGAGTAGTACGTGCGCGCCATCGACAGGTACGCGAGGTCCTTGAGGCGCGTGCCGTCGTCGCCGCCCTGCCCTTCTTCGACCGCGCCCACGATGCGCTGGAACGCCTGCACCGCGGGGACGGACTTGCGCTGCTGCACGAACGAGATGCCGCTGAAGAACTGCGACTGCACGTAGTACTTCGAGCGACGGTCGACCTTCGCGAAGAGTTGGAGCGCCTCGTCGAAGAGGCGGTTGCGGTACTTGTACCGCCCCATGAGGTAGTTGAGCTCCCAGTAGAGGTCTTGCTGATCGGCGTTGTTGAAGCGCTCGATCGCCGCGTCGTCGTACTTGCCCACGCGCTCGACGATGTCGGCCGGCTCCGGGAGATCGGTCGCGAGCTTCGCGAGCCAGAGGAGGGTCTCCTGGTACTTCGGGTGCTGGCGAGCCTCAGCGATTTCGCTGAAGATTGCGTAGCTGTGTTGGTACAGCTTCACGTAGTAGAGCGCCTTCGCGAGGTTGAAGCGCGCTTCGTCGCGGTTCTCTTGCGTGTCGCCGGCTTCGCCCTTCGAGACACGGTCGAGGAGCACCGCGGCCTCGGCGTACTTGCCGTCGTTGAAGAGGCGCTTCGCCTGGGCGCCGAGCTCGGTCAGCTGACCAGCCTCGACCGCGACCACGGGCTCCTGGCGCTTCTTCTTCTTTTTCTTTCCCCCCTCCGCGCCGGGATCGGCGGCCGGGGTAGAAGGAGCAGCAGCGGGCGCTGCATCGGCACCGCCACGGCGACGCTTCTGAGCGTGCGCATCGGGGTGGACGGCCACGAGAGCAGCCGCGACGAGGAACAGGCGGGCGATGGGCGTTCGCATGGATTTTCCTTCGCGAAAAACCGACGTGAGACGAGCGTTGATGAAGAGAAACGTCGGCCTTCGTCGAGCGGGGGCGGATGCTAGGAACCCCGCGCCGACCCTGTCAAGCGTGGCCGCCGCCCCGGAAATGTTCGTACGGGGACGGATAATTGCAGCTCGATGCGACCATCACGCGCCGACGGCGAAACGCTTGACGGTGTTCGTTGGCAGTCAGTACGGTGCGCCCCGCGGGTGGCTTCGCGCCTTTCCGAACCCGCGCTCTGCACGATGATTCGCAACCTCGTCGCTCTCTCCGGCACGGCCCTTCTCCTTGGCTCCCTCTCCGCCCTCGGCTGTGCCGCCACGGGCGTCGGTGACCCGTGCACCCCCGAGAGCGAGTACGATGTGACCTTCGCGGGCTTCGACCTGAAGGAAGTGAACGTCGAGTCGAAGAGCTTCCAGTGCCAGACGCGCGTGTGTCTCGTGAACCACTTCCAGGGTCGCACCTCGTGCCCCTACGGCGGCACGAATTGCACGGTTCCCGGCACCGACAAGAAGCCGACTGCCTCGGACGGCTCGCCCATCGAGGTGAAGGCGGCCTGCTCGAACCGCGCCGCCGCGAAGGCCGTGTACTGCTCGTGCCGCTGCGCGAACGTCGAAGGCAAGACCGACGACGGCGCGAACTACTGCAAGTGCGGCGACGGCTACTCGTGCACGCAGCTCGTCGGCGCCGTTGGCGCGCAGCAGCTCGGCCTCACCGGCGCGTACTGCATCAAGGCCGGCACCGAGTACTCGGACGACGACGCCTGCGTGCCGTGCGACCCGTCCAAGAAGGACTGCGGTTCGGACAACGGCAAGTGAGCGCGCGGGCCCTCTCGAGGACGGCCCGCGGCAGAACCGGCGAGCTCGTGGCACGCGACTACCTATGGGTCGCGGGGCACACGGTGCTCGCCGCGAACGTTCGTGAGGGACGCGACGAGCTCGACCTCGTCACGCTCGACCCGAACGGCGCCGTCGTCTTCGTCGAGGTGCGTTCGTTCGCCGTGCGCAGCGCGACCCACCCCACGGGCCTCGCGACGCTTCGCCCTGCAAAACTCCAGCGCTTTGCGCGCGCTGCGCGACGCTTCCATGCGCGCCACCCCGAACTCGCAGGCCGGCGCTGCCGCTTCGACGCCGTCGCCGTGAACCTCGCGGGCCCCGTCGGCGTCACCCACGCGCGCGGCCTCGTGCTCCCGGAGCAAAACGCTCCCTCGCTCTCTTTGGGTGCCTCGTCATGACCCCGGCCATTCTCGCAGTCGTCATCGCCCTCGTCCTCGTGGTCGGGGGGTTCATCATCGCCAGTCAGCGCCCGCAGCTGCCGCCACGCAGCCCCGAGGTGCCGAAGCCGCCGCGCGTACCCGCGGACCTCGCACCGCCAGAGGTCGCTGCGGAAGAGACGGGCGTCGCGAAGAGCGCCGCGGGCCCCGCACCGAGCGAGGAAGAGGAGAGCGCGCCGGAGCCCCTCCCGTCGATCGCGGTGCAGGTCGCCCCGTCGACCGCGCGCCTCAGCATTCCCCCGGGCTCGGCCCAAGAGGTCGAAGGCCTTCGCCGTCGCCTCGGGACGCCTCGCGCAGGATTCTTGGCGCGCCTCGCGTCGCTCTTCCGCGGCAAGCCGGAGATCGACGCGAGCGTGTGGGAGCGCATGGAAGAGGTGCTCCTCACGAGCGACGTGGGCGTCGCGACGACCGAGCGTCTCGTGAAGGCCGTGCGTGCGACCGTCGAGTCCGAGCGCGTGAGCGACGTCGGCGAGGTGTGGCGCATCCTCAAGGCGGAGGCCCACGCGATCCTCGACGTGAAGCCGAAGCGACCGCTCGTCGAAGAGGGAAAGACGAACACCCTCTTGCTCGTGGGCGTGAACGGCGTCGGCAAGACGACGACCATTGGGAAGCTCGCGACGCGCTGGAAGACCGACGGCCGCACCGTGGTCCTCGGCGCTGCCGACACCTTCCGTGCCGCGGCCGTGGCCCAGCTCGAAGCCTGGGGTCGGCGCATCGGCGTCTCGGTCGTGAAGGGCAAAGAGGGCGCAGACCCGGCGAGCGTCGCCTTCGAGACCACGAAGAAGGGCATCGAAGAGGGCGCGCAGATCGTCCTCGTCGATACGGCGGGCCGTCTTCAGACGAAGCAGCCGCTGATGGACGAGCTGAAGAAGATTCACAAGTCCATGGGCAAGGCGCTCGAGGGGGCGCCCGACGAAACCCTCCTCGTCCTCGACGCCACCACGGGGCAAAACGCCCTTCAACAGGCGCTCCTCTTTCGCGAGGCCGCACCGCTCACGGGCATCGTGCTCACCAAGCTCGACGGCACGGCGAAGGGCGGCATCATCCTCGCGATTTGCGCGGAGCTCGAGCTCCCCGTGCGCTTCGTCGGCCTCGGCGAGCGCGCGGACGATCTGCGCACCTTTCATGCCAACGACTTCGTGGAGGCCCTCTTCGGCGACGATCCCACGTCGGCGCCGGAGGCGGGTGCCTGACCCGCACGGAGCAGGGGCAAGAGCTTTCGCGCCAAGCATACGGATTGGCGCAAAAACGGAAGAATTTCATCGCGCGCGAACGACGCAGGAGTGGTCGACGATGGTTGAGAACGACGAACGGACCGTGGTACCAGCTGTCGGGCTTGGGTCGACGAGCCCGTTGGCTCCATCCTCTCACGCCCCCGACGACCTACGGCCGATGAAGCTTCCCGCACTCCGCCGCCTCGCGGTTCTCGCCGCTGCGACCACGCTCCTCGTTGCGTCCTCTGCGCTCGCACAAAAAGCACCGAAGGGTGCCAAAGGTGCGAAGCCCAGCGCGGCGCCCGCCCCCGCTGCTGCTCCCGCGTACGCTCCGGCGCCCGCCGGCGGCGCCATCGACGAGCTCGATGAGCCGAAGCCCGCGCCCAAGGCCGCGCCCGCCGCGGGCGGTGGCATGGGCGGCATCTGCGAAATCGACCCCGCCGCCTGCCCGAAGGCCGAGGACATCGAGGCCGCCGCGAACCGCAAGGTGCAAGAAGAGCTGTTCGCCATGCAGCAGGTCTTCGTCGTGCGCCAGGGCCGCTTCGAGCTGAACCCGTTCTGGACCTTCTCCCTCAACGACCAGTTCGTGAGCCACCCGTCCGCGGGCCTCGCCATGAACTACTACCTCACGCAAGATCTCGCGATCGGCGTGCGTGGGCAGTCGTACTGGGGCCTGAACGTCGACTCGTCGTTCAACTTCGAGAACCGCCGCGCGACGCGCGTCGCAGTGCCGCTCAACGAATACCTCTGGGGCGCCTCGGCGAACGTCACCTACGTGCCGATTTACGGCAAGTTCGCTGGCTTTCAGAAGTTCATCTTCTCGTACGACGTCTACGGCACGGCCGGCGTGAGCGCCCTCTCCACGCGCCCGATCCCGGTCATCGACCCGAACAACCGCAACTTCGATTACGGCGTGCGCATCGGCGCGAACGTGGGTGTGGGCCTCCGCATCTTCTTCAGCCGCTGGTTCGCGATGAACCTCGAAGTCCGCGACACGATCTACCCCGAGCTCCTCGAGAACCTCACCGTCGCCGCGAACCCGATCGACAAGGCGACCTGGGATGGCGAGTCGCGTCTCACGAACAACGTCGAGGCCGGCATCGGCTTCACGATGTTCTTCCCCACGACCTTCGAATACCGGCTCCCGAAGTGAGCGCCCCGACGTCGGAGAAACTTCCCATGCGTAAGCTCGTTTCCTCCCTCTCGATGCTCGTCGCTGCGGCGGCGCTCGTGTCGCCCGCGGCGCAGGCCGAAGAACTCGCCATCGCCGGTCCGCTCAAGGACGCCCCCTCCGTGCGCCGCTTGAAGCAGTACCGCGCGGACCGTTTCGAGGTCGCGCTGCAGCCGACCTTCACGCTCCTCGACGAGTACCGCCGCACCATCTTCGCGGGCGTGCGCGCGCAGTACCACGTGAACGATTGGTTCGGCTTCGGGCTCTTCGGCGCCTTTGGGGCGGCCTCGCTCACGACGGACCTCACCGACCAGCTCGACACGCAGCTCGCGAAGCCCGAAGCGCACACGACGAAGAATGGCACGAGCGTCGGCTACGTCGAGGGCGCGTCGAACTACCCGAAGTTCAGCGAGCAGACCTCGAAGCTCGACTGGGTTGCGGCGCCCCAGGTGCAGTTCGTGCCCTTCCGCGGCAAGCTCTCGCTCTTCAACGAGTTCTTCATCGACGCGGACGCGTACCTCCACGCCGGTGCGGCCTTCGTCGGTGTCAGCGAGCGCAAGGATTGTGCGGCCAACTGCTCGAACCCCGCCACGCTCAAGCTCGACTCGCGTGTCGCGATCGCGCCGACCTTCGGCCTCGGCCTCAACGTGTACGTGAACGACAACGTGTCGGTCGGTCTCGAGTACCGCGCGATGCCGTTCTCGTGGAACCGCGCGGGCTTCGACGCGCGCGGCACGGGCCCCGACGGGAACTTCCCCGACGACCGCATCACCGAAGCGGACCGCACGTTCAAGTTCAACCAAATGGTCGGTCTCTCGGTCGGCTACTCGTTCGGCGATCCGCACATCACCGAGTGAGCGCGGCGCCTCGGCGCAAAGAAAACGCATACGTGGGTTAGCCCGTGTATGCGTTTTTCGTTTCACGCTTCGAAGCTGGAGCGCACGCGACGCCGCCCGCGCGACACCGGGTGCAGACGCGCTCAGAGCCAGGGCAGGTCGACGACGGCGCGCTTGCTCATGCGCCCCTCGGCGTCGATCGAGAAGCCGTTCGGGAGCCCCTTGCGGACGCGGTCGTGTTCCTCCGCCGGAACGGGCCATTGACGGGCCAGGAGCTCTTCGG
Organism: uncultured delta proteobacterium; assembly: GCA_903858055.1. Classification (GTDB taxonomy): domain Bacteria; phylum Myxococcota_A; class Polyangia; order Polyangiales; family Polyangiaceae; genus CAIQDA01. The sequence continues at coordinate 3,230 of CAIOHM010000010.1, read as the reverse complement.
CGATGCGCGTGCGCACGCGAACCGATTCGTCGCTTGCGAGGGCGCTCAGGAGCGCGGAAGACACGCCTTCGGCGCGCTGGGCAAAGAGCGCAGCGACCGTGTTGAAGCGCGCCTCCTCGTTCACGTCTTCGAGGAAGCGCTCGACCGCGGGAGCGATCGCCTCGTGCTGGACCTCGGCCAACGCCCCGAGGATCTGGAGCTTGGGATCGATGAACTTCGCGTACTCGGTGTCCCAGGGGGCGAGCCACTCGAGCACCTCGGTCACGTAGGCGTCGTCGTCGAGCACGCCGCGCGCGATGCGGAGCGGCCAGCCCACGGTGTCGGCCTTCTTCACCTGGGCACGAAGCGAGGGCAGGATGCCCGCACCGGCCGCGACGATGGCGCCGAAGACGAGATCTTTCTCCTCGCGATCCGTGATGGAGGGCTCGCACGAGAAGGTGAAGCGACGGAGCAGCGGCTCGGCGGCGTCGATGGACTTCATGCCGATGAGCGCATGGATCGCCTCTTGGCGGTCGTAGGGCTGGGCACGCTTGTCGCTTGCGCGCTCGGCGAGGCGGGCGATCTGCGTCTTCGTCTTGTCGGCGCTCTCGCCGCCACGACTTCTGAGAAATTCGAGGATGCCCATGTGCTCTTTCGGAAAGCGATGCGGCCGCAAGTTTGCGCACCCCTCAGGGCGATGCAAGGGCACGCACGAAAAAAGCGCCCACCCTGGCGGGCGAGCGCTCTTCGCGGAGCAGCCGTTGCTCAGCCGCGCAGCGGGCGACCTTGGTCGTCCGTGTTGTCTTCCTCGACGTTCATGAGCTTGTTGAGGAGCGTGTTGAGGTTGTTCGCGACGCCGCCAAGATCCGGGTGGTCGATGTCGAAGCGCATGTCCGTGTTGCCGTTCGCGATCTCGAGGAGGCCGTGCTCGATGACCTCGATGGGCGTGTCGAGGAACATGCCGAGCCACAGGCCGCCCGCGATGACGAGAAGGAGACCGAGGCCCATGACCGCGAGGATCGGGCTCGCCGCTTCCACCGCGTTCGGGAGGAGCGAGGTGGCCGCCAGGGCCGCGACGACGACGCTCTTGCCGTCGCCGAAATCCGCGAGCGGCGCGGTCACGATGAGGCTCTTGCCCTCTTCCGCGAACTGGGGAGCCGCCTCTTGCGCGGTCTTCGCGAGGAGGTCCGACTTCGCGGTCACGAGACCTTCTTCGCCCGCGCCGATGCCCACCTGACCCACCGCGTGCCAGCCGCTCGCCTCGCGCGCCGAGAGCACCACACGGCTGCCCGAAGCGGCGCGACCGAGCACGTCGCTCATGGGCACGCCGCCGATGATCGCGCCGACCACCTTGCCGCTCTCGTCGCGCACGGGGGCGAACGACGCGAGGAGCTGCGTCTGGCCATCGGCCCACACGTCGCTGCGCGCGATGCCGTCCTTGAGCGTGTCGCGCAGGGCCGGGAGCTTCGCGAACACGTCGTTGCCGCGCTCGAGCGAGGAGGAGTCACGGCCGATGAGCTTGCCGTCCGCGTCGACGACCGCGACCTTCGCGAACGTGATGCCCCAGCCCTTCGCCTGGTTCTTGAGCGAGGTGGCCTTGCTCGTCGCGACGTCGCCCGCGCCCTTGGCGGCCTCGATGGCCGAGCGGAACTCGCTGTCGTCCACCTTGGTCTCGAGCACGCGCTCGACCCGCGCCGCCGACACGAGGAGGCTCGAGGCGATCGCCTCCGCCTCGTGACGGGCCGCACGGCGCACTTCGTCGCCGCGCGAGGTCATCTTCTCGAGCGATGAACGCACGAGCGCGAAGGAAAGGAGGCCGACGATGAGAACGATGAGAACGTTGACGCCGATGATTCGCGAACGCATGAGCCCTCTGGAAAAAGCGGCCCGGGGGTTCCTCCCCCTCCACCGCTCGTAGGGGCCGAAAGCTATCACCGTCTCGAGCGCGACCGCAACGTACGCGAAGCGCGCAGGTTTCATCCACCCCGGTGCCGCGGCCTGCTAACGCATTGCGGTACGTGACTGCGAGCGCGCCCACTGCCCTGCCCGACCGTTCTCACGGGCTCCTGCTCGACGATCCGCACTTCGATGCGCATCGTTCGCAAGGGCATCACCCCGAGCGCCCCGAACGCCTCCTCGCCGCGCGTGCTGCGGCCGAACGCAGCGGATTTCGCTGGACGCGAACGCCCTCCCGCGTCCCGTCGTTCGACGAGCTCCTGCGCACGCACGCCGAGGAGCACCTCGCCCGCCTCGAGGCTTGGCGCGGCCGGCAAGGCAACCTCGACGCCGACACCTTCGTCGCGCCGGGCTCCGTCGACGCCGCACAGCGCGCGGCCGGGGGGTGCATGGCGATGGTCGACGCGATCTACGACGGGGTCGACGACTTCGGGCTCGCGCTCGTGCGCCCGCCGGGCCACCACGCCACGCGCGAGAAGGCGATGGGCTTCTGCCTCCTCAACAACGCCGCGATCGCCGCAAACCACGCGCGCGCCCGCGGCGCTGAGCGTGTGGCGATCCTCGACTGGGACGTGCACCACGGCAACGGCACCCAGGACATCTTCTGGGACGATCCCAGCGTGCTCTACGCCTCGCTCCACCAAGCGCCGCTCTTCCCCGGCACCGGCCTCCTCGCCGAGACGGGCGGAGCCCACGCGGAGGGGACGACCGTCAACGTGCCCCTCGACGCCGGCTCCGACGACGGCGTCTACCGCCTCGCCTTCGAGCAGGTCGTGCTGCCGATCCTCGAGCAATTCGACCCGGACTTTCTCATCGTGAGCGCGGGCTTCGACGCCTCGTACCGCGACCCGCTCGCGCAGATGGCCGTCACGCCCGGCGGCTTCGGGTGGCTCGCCGGGGCGCTCGCTTCGATGCATACGAAGGCTGCACCGCGTAAGACGATGTACGTCCTCGAGGGCGGCTACGATCTCGTGGGCCTCGAGGACTCGCTCCTCGCGAGCCTCCACGGCGCGCGCGGCGCAGCCTTTTCCGCTGCCGAGATGCACGACCCGGGGCTCATGGTCCGCACGGCCTCGCGCGCGCTGCGAAGCCATTGGTCGGGCCTCGACCGGTAAAGCCATTGCCAAGCGGCGCGCGCTGCGCTAGCGACCCGCACCTCTACGGTGGCCGTAGCTCAGTAGGTAGAGCGCTGGATTGTGGCTCCAGCTGTCGCGGGTTCAAGCCCCGTCGGTCACCCTCGTTTAGTTATGGTTTGGGGCCCCGGCCCCAAACCGACGTCTTTCGTTCGTTATGGG
>CAIOHM010000009.1 GCA_903858055.1 uncultured delta proteobacterium | reverse complement strand
TTCTCGGCCGGCGCGCCCCCGGCGTCGTCGACGCGATCGAAAACGAGGAGCTCGTCGTTTGCGGCGCTCTTCCACCAGACGAGCGAGCGACGCACGTTCTCGTAATACGACGGCACGTAGTAGTACGACGCATACGCCCCCCGCAGCGCGAACTCGACGACACTCACGGCGCCGTCGCTCCAGGCGGCGGTGATGCGTGGCGCCTCGCTCGGCTGCGCGACGTACTGCCCCTCGCGCGGCGCGTCGCCCTCGGCGATCACCGTAAGCGGGAGCACGCTATGCGCCGCCGCCTGCCCCGCCACGCCGCCGTAGCCCACGGAGGGGTGAAGCACCCACTGCCCCTTGCGCCAGAGCCGGACCTCGCCGGCGTCTTCCTGTTGGTGATCCACGCCGCCCCAGGTTGCCTTCGCCACGAGGAGCGAGTCGTTCGCCGACCAGCCCGTGCGGTCGTAGAGAAGTCCCATACCCGAGTCGAACCAGGCGTTTTCCTCGTCGTTCTCCCCGCTCGGGGCGGCCTTCCCGAAGAAGAGGTTCGGGTACGAGAGCTCGGTGACCGTGGGGGTGAAGACCGCGAGGGCCCTCCGCGCACGCAAGGCCCCGCTCGTGTCGCCGGCGGCCTCGAGGATGCCCGCGAAGAAGTGGAGCGCGTCTTGGCGCTCGGGCTCGATCGCGAAGCTGAAGGGCTCGACGGCGAGGTTGTTGCTCGCGCTCGTCACGTCGCCCCAGCTCACGAAGCCGCGGCGCGCCGGCGTGAGCGCGTGCACGAACTGGGAGCGCACGAGGTTCGAGACGAAGGGCGCGTAGTCGCTCGCGGACGCGCCGTTCACCTGAAGCGCGCGCAGGAGCTGTGCCCAGTAGCGGCTCGTCTTCGGCCCGTAGTCGCTCCCGTCGGCGAGGCTGCCGCCCGAGAGCGCGTACGTGCCTTCGTCGCGACGCGCCTCCACGAGCGCGAGGCCGTAGGTGCGACGCAGGCCTGCCTCCAGAACGTTGCAGGCGCGATCGCTCAGCGCGGCGTCGAGGCCCGGTGCGTTGCATGCGAGGAGGCCGTCGAGCACGAGCGTGCGTGTCGCGCCGTCGCTCTCGTCCGTGTCGGCGAAGAGCGGCGGAGCGCGGAAGGCGTTCTGCTCGTCGTCCTGGAGCATCGCGCCCACGGCGGCCGCGCGCTCACCCGGCGTGAGCTCGTTCCACAAGAGGTCGGTGCAGACCCCAAGCATCGCGTTGGCCCACCGGTAGTCGTTGCCCGTGAGCGTGGTGCTCGACCACGCACGCTGGGCTCGCGCGTGGAGCGCTTTGGCCTGCGTGAGGCGAGGAGCCTCGCCGGTCGCGTGGTAGAGAAGCGCCGCGCTCGCGCAGTACTGGGCCTGCGTCTCGTCGGGCGATGCGATGCGCGCAAGGTCCGCGTCGATGCGCGTCTTCCAGGCGGCGATGGCCGCGTCTCCGGCCTTTGCCCGCGCGACGAAGGCTTCGAGGTCGGCCTTGCGCAAGAGCACCGTAGGGCGATCGCTCGCGGCCGCGATGCGTGGCGCTGGGCCGGTGGTGATCGTGAGAATGTTCCCGGGCGGACCGCTGTCACCGTCGTTGCGCGCGCTCAGGTAGATCGTCGTCGCCGGCGGGAGCCCCTCGACGATGAGCGGCACTTCGACGCGCCGGCCCGGGGTCGCGCGCACCTTCGTCGTGAGCGCACGATCACTCGGCACGCCCCGGAAGGCCGCCGCGGTCTCGATGTCGCTGCGCCGCGTGCTCCAAGCGATGCGCACGTCGGTGCCGAAGCCTTGCGTGTCGGTCTGCGTGGAGCGGAACGTAAGCCACGCGCTGAAGGGCGTGACGTGCTCGGCGGCGAGATCGACGATGGGGCCGCCTGCCGCGGGTCGCACGAAGTCGTCGTCGCACGCATCGCCGACGCCGTCGCCGTCCGCATCGCCTTGGGCCGGATCGTAACGGTGCGGGCAGCGATCGCTCGCGCTCGCCACGCCGTCGCCGTCCGGGTCCGGGTGCCACTCGGTGCCCGGCAGGTAGCCCGGGAACTTTCCGAGCTTCACGTCGATGGGTCCCGCGTCGGCGCCGCCGCTCCCGCCTCCGTTCGGTGCACCGCCCCCACGGGAGCTCGCGCACCCTTGCGAGGCCAGCGCCCCAACGGAAAAAGAAGCCACGAGCGCGAGAGCGAGGCGACGCATGGCGCGAGTGTAGCGGGCTTCACCGCCGTTGCCCGCGGCGGATTCGAGGGACGGTACGCACGCGCCCGTGCCGGCGGATCTCACCGCGCCGGCGGGTCCACGTAGTCGACGTCTTCGCCGCGGAACGTACGCAACGTCGTGCGATTCTCCTCGCGACGCACGATTTCTTCCGCCACGAGCGGCACCTTCCCGCGCCCACCCGGCGTATCGACGATGAACTTTGGGAGCGCGATGCCCGTGAGGCGACCCTGGAGCTCACCGACGATCTTCAGCCCTGCAGCGAGCGGCGTACGCAGGTGCGACGTACCCTGTACGGGATCCATCTGCAAAAGGTAATACGGTCTCACGCGCCAGCGCACGAGGCCGCGGAAGAGCGTCTCGAGGGTCGCGGTGTCGTCGTTGATGCCGCGCAAGAGCACGGTCTGGTTCATGACCGGGAAGCCCGCGTCGACGAGGCGGCGCACGGCGCGCTCGCTCTCCTTCGAGAGCTCCTTCGGATGGTTGAAGTGGGTCATGACCCAGAGCGGGTGGTGCGGACGCAGCGCGCGCACGAGCTCGGGGGTCACGCGC
>CAIOHM010000008.1 GCA_903858055.1 uncultured delta proteobacterium | reverse complement strand
GCCTGACCCAAAGCTAGGAAGGAGGAGGCAGGCGTACTTGGTGTACGTCGACGACGACGCCCGACGATTCGGGTCCGGCACGCCGTCGGCGATTGCTCAAGACGAAACCGACCCAAAAAAGAGCCGACGCCCGGAAGCTAGGGAGAAGGACGCAGCCGTACGTACGGGGGACGCACGTGGGCTCTCCCGTCGCCCCGCGGCCGATGCGCATCGCCCGGCGTCGTTGTTCGACCGTCGGCGTAGGCGAGCTACGCCTCGGGCCTCACGCCTCGCCGAGCTCGCGCCTCGCCCCCGGTGCTCGGTCCGACCCCACGCGCGGCCCCCGCCTGACGGCGAGGACGCCGACCGACGATTCGGGGCGTCCGCTCTTTTTTGGAGTCCTCAAAACGAAACCGACCGCCGAGGGTGTGCCTGACCCAAAGCTAGGAAGGAGGAGGCAGGCGTACTTGGTGTACGTCGACGACGACGCCCGACGATTTGGGTCAGGCACGCCCTCGGCGATTCCTCAAAGGTCGGCGCAGCAGCGAAAGCCGGTGCTGTAGTCGTGATACGCGAACTCGTGGGCGGCCGTGCGGTAGTCGCAGCCGTCGCCGTTCTGCGTGACGTCCTGGTAGTAGCCGCCGAGGAAGGTGCCCTGCGGGTCGTCGACCCACTCGTGCAGGTTGCCGACCATGTCGTAGACGCCGTAGCCGTTCGTGCACCCGGCGTGGGAGCCCGTGGGCGCGAGCGTGTTCTCGTACTGGTTCAGCGCCGGCGAGTTCATCACGGGCCACGACCAGATCTCCTGGCCCTGCGGCGCTTCGCTCGGGAACGAGAAGCGCAGGGCCATTTCGTCGCGGCGGCGCACCGAGGAGAGGAAGAGCGTGATCGGGCTCTTGCCCTGGTCATTGCAGCGGCCGGCCTCTTGGCTCATGCCGTAACCCCAGGGCTGACGCTCGGGGCCCGTGCAGGCGAGCTTCCACTCGTTCGCCTTGCAGAGGCGCTTGCCCGAGGCCGCGCACGCGCGCTTCGCCTGCTTGCCGCTGATGTAGCCTTGCGGGTGACGGCCTGGCGCCGAAACCGCACGGACCGTGAGGCCCTCGACCGGCTCGTAGGGCGAGTGAAAGCGCTCCTCGCCGTCCGCGGAGACCTCGAGCAGCGAGGCCTCGAAGCGGTCCACGCAGAGCCGATCGCCCACGGGGACCATGCCCGCGCGGCAACCGCCCACGCCCGCCGGCTCCACGTCGGTCATGCGCCCCGCGGTGACGATGGTCACGTCGCCGATGGCCATGCCGCCTTCGTCCTCGCCGCCGCCCTCTTCGGCGCTGCCGAAGCCGACGGTGCGGGCCGCGAGCGGACGGCGCGCGATCTTGGTCTTGCCCTCGCCGCGCCCTTGCTGCGCCGCGCTCACGAGCGGCGCGCTCAGGAGGCCCTTGGGCTCCGGCGGCTGAACCCTCGTGCACCCGCCCGTGGCCAGCGAAGCCGCAGCCGCCACGAGGGTGGCGAGCGTTCCAGCCAGGGAGAGGGTGAAGGTGGGTCGGCGCATGAGCAGGTTGAGCAGCGCGGAGCTATGACGCAGCTGTCAGGGTCGGGCAACGCGAAAGCGCCTACACAGCGTGGGATTTTCGCGCCTTTTGACGTTGACAATCGCCGTGTGCGGGAAAAAACGGTGTTCTCGTGGGCCCTGAAAACTTGGCCATTGGAATTCGCTCCGGCACCGATGGGCGGGTGCGCACGACCCATCGCATCTACCTGTCGCCGGGCATGTTCGGCTTCGGCCGCCTGGCGTCTTACGACTACTTCGAGCACCTCGAGGTCGGCCTCATCGAG
>CAIOHM010000007.1 GCA_903858055.1 uncultured delta proteobacterium | reverse complement strand
GGTCGACGTTGGCGGGCGCGTGCTCCCCGTGTGCGACGTGCGTACGGCGTTCGGGGCGCACGTCCCGGGGGCGTCGTCGCGCCTCGTGCTCGTGCGCGACGCGTTCGGCGACGTGGTGATCGCGCTGGCGGTCGACGACGTCGAGGGGCTCGTCTCGCTCGACGAGTCGCGTGTGGAGCCCTTCTCGCTCGCACGTTTTGGACCGGCTTCCGGGGTCGTTCGCCTCGACGACGGCCGGATCGCGAGCCTCGTGAAGCCCGAGGGACTCCTCGATCGCGCTTCTCTTGCTACAGCGGAGGCTTCATGAGTCGCATTCGCGTCTTGATCGTCGACGACTCGGGCTTCATGCGTCTCGCGCTCAAGAAGCTCTTGAGCGACGCGGGCGACATCGAGGTCGTCGGCGAGGCCCGCGACGGGCGTCAGGCGGTCCAGCTCGCGAAGACCCTCAAGCCCGACGTCGTGACGATGGACCTCGAGATGCCCGAGCTCGACGGCCTCGGCGCGACGAAGGCGGTCCTCGAGGAGGTGTCGACGAAGATCATCGTCGTGAGCAGCCTCACCGAGCCCGGGACGAAGGCGACCTTCGACGCGTTCGCAGCCGGGGCGGTGGACGTGGTCGCGAAGTGCTCGACCGAGCTCTCGATCGACCTCGCGCAGCTCGGAAAAGACCTCGTCGAAAAGATCCGTGCGTGCTCGGAGCGCGCGCCCCCTTCGCGGCGTGTGCCGCTCGTGCGCAACACCGTCTCGGGCCCGCGACGCCGCGTCGACATGGTGGTCGTGGGCGTCTCGACGGGCGGACCGCGCACCGTCGTCGAGCTTTTGAAGGCGGCCGGCGAGCTCCCCTTCCCGGTGGTCATCGCGCAGCACATGCCGCCGGTCTACACGGCGAGCTTCGCGCAAAACCTCGCTGCCGAGACGGGCCTCCGCGTGCGCGAGGGCAGCTCGGGCATGTCGCTCGACCCCCGCACCTGGACCGTGATCCCCGGTGGCACGGACGGCATCGTCGGGCTCGGCCTCGGCGGGTCGCTGGTGCTTTCCGTGCGCACGGACCCGGCCGCAACGATTCACCCCAACGCCGACGTGCTCTTTGAGTCGGCGGCGCGCGTCTGTCGCTCCGCGGTCGGCGTGATCCTCACGGGCATGGGCGCCGACGGAACGCAGGGCGCGCTGCGGTTCCGCGAGAAGCAGTTCCCCGTGCTCGTGCAGGAGCCCAGCACGTGCATCGTCCCCGGCATGCCCGGGTCCGCGATCGACCATGGGGCCGCATCGCAGGTGCTCACCGTGCCCGACATCGGCCGTCGCCTCGCCGACTGGGCCCGCAACATTTCCCTCGAACACGGATGAAATCGCTCATGGAAACCAAGCGTGTCCTCATCGTCGACGACTCCTTCGTCATGCGCGCGATCCTCGCGGATCTGACGGCCTCGGACCCGGCGTTCACGATCGTGGGCGAGGCCGAGAACGGCCGCGTGGCGATCGAAAAGACGAAAGAGACGAAGCCCGACCTCGTGCTCTTGGACATCGAGATGCCCGAAATGGACGGCATCGAGGCCTTGAAGCGGTTGCGTTTGCTCTCGAAGGCGCAGGTCATCATCGTTTCTTCCCTCACCCAGGTTGGCTCGCCCATCGCGGCCGAGGCCAAGCGACTCGGTGCGTTCGCGGTGATCGCCAAGCCTTCGGGCACGCTGAGCCTCGACATCGACGAGAAGAAGGGCAGCGAAATCGTTCGCACCATGCGCAAGGCCTCGGGCCTCGATCCCTGAACGGAGAGCGACGATGTCGGACGATTTCGCAGAAGCGCTGTGGGAGGAGTTTGCGGCCGAGACCGAGGAGCACCTCGAGTCCATCGAGCCTGGCCTCGTCGCGATTGAGAAAGACGGCCCCACGACGGAGACGATCTCGCGCCTCTTTCGCGCGTTTCACTCCATCAAGGGCCTCACGCGCGCCATGGATTTGGCCTCCATGGCCGACGCCGCGCACCACGCGGAGAACCTCCTGGGCCTCGTACGCGACGGGAAGGCTTCGATCGATCGCGAGGTCACCGACCTGCTCCTCGAGTCCGTCGACGCGCTTCGTGCGCTGCGCGAACTCGGGATTCAAACGCGCGCGAACGGCGAGCGCCCCGCTGCGCTGATCGCGCGACTCGACGCGGCGTTCCGCGCCCGCACGGGGGCCGCGCCCAAGAAGCTGGGCCAAGCGGCGTCCGCGCTCCTCACAGGCCCCGTCAGCGTCCGCCCGCCACCGAGCGCACGGGCCGCGCATGACCAGGCCCCGGTCACGCCAAAGCCAAGCTCCGGCATCTCCCGCGAATCGCCCACCGGCGGCCCCGCCACGAGCGCCGAACAGTCGTTCATGGAGGCGTTCGCGGAGCTCGTCACCGAGGAGTTCCCCGTGGTGGTCGGCGCCGTCGCGCAGGACGAGCCCGCTCGCGCGAAGCGGGCCCTCGAGACCCTGGCGAACGCGTGTCAGGTCATGTCGTTCGAGGGCTTGGAGGAGGAGTTCTCGTCCCTCGCACGCGGGGTCGAGACCGATTCACCCGACCGCCGACGCCGCTCGCTCGCGGCGCTCGCGTCGATGCGCTCGCGCTTCGCCCTCATCGACGAACTTTACCAAACGCGCCTCGCGGAGCTCACGCGCTCCGAGGCCGTCGCGATGGTCGTGCACGCGGAGATCCGACGCATCAGCCCCGAGATCGAGCGCATCGGCGGCTTCCCAAACGACGGCGACCCGGTCGTACGCGCGGCGCTGGGCGCCGAAGCCCGCTTCCTCGCGGCGCTCTACGAGCTCGTCGATCGTCCTCAGCTCGCGCAGGAGTGCTACCGTCTGGACGACCTCGCGCAGCGCTCCTCCGAGCCGCTCCGCGAGGTGATTCTGGAGTGCATCGAGCACTTTCACAGCGATCTCGACGAGCACGGCGCGCAGTCCCTCCGCCGCAACGCGGCGCCGAACGCGCGCGGCAAGCGTCCGCTGCCCGACGAGGTGCTCGCGCTCGGCATCGACGGCGCCCTCGTCGAGGTCCTCGACGTCGCAGCCGTGCGCTCGCTTCGCAAGGCCACCTCCGACGACGCGAAGGCCATTTACGAGCTCGGCTTCGAATGCGAGAGCGCTCCGGCCATCACCCGCTCGCTCGTGGACTGGCTGACGCAGCACACGGCCCCCGTCGTGAACCGTGCGACGTTCGAATCGGGGCGTCCGTACTTGCGCATCCTCACGGTCTCGGAGCTGCCGCTCGTGCAGCTGCGTGCGGAGCTCACGCGCATCGCGGGCCCCGAGCACTCCGTCGACGTGCGCGCGTGCCGAGCGCTGGCGGAGCGTTCGGCACAAGAGGCTGCGCCCGTCGCAGCCCCTGCCGAGGAGAAGAAGGAAGCGCGTGACGCCTCGAAAGAGGCGGCGCAGGCGAAAGCCGCGGCCACGATGCTCCGCGTGCGAGGCGAGGTCGTCGACGCGCTGATGGCTCAGGTGGGCGAGCTCCTCACGCTGAGCAACACGCTCGACCAGGCCGTGGGCGGAGCTGGGACCGAGGCGCTGGTGAGGAGGCTCGAGTCTCTCGTGGACCGTTCGGGCCAAGAGGGGCGACAGGTCGTCGCCAGCGTCGAATCCACGCTCGGGCGCATTCGCCAGATTGACCAGCAGCTTCACGGCTCGATCCTCCGCCTGCGCGATCAGACCCTCGAACTGCGCGTGGTGCCCATCGACACCGTCTTCTCGCGCTTTCCGCGCATCGTGCGCACGCTCGCGCAAAAGCTTGGAAAAGACGTGACCTTCGAGACCTCAGGCGGTGAGACGCGGCTCGACAAAGCCATGGCCGAATCGCTCGTCGACCCCCTCATGCACATGGTCCGCAACGCCGTCGACCACGGCGTCGAGACCCCCGCAGACCGTACCGCGCGCGGCAAGGGACCGCAGGCGAGCGTGCATCTGTCGGCGGGCAGCCGCAACAACCGCATCGTCATCGAGCTGTCCGACGACGGTCGGGGCATGGACCCGTCCAAGCTGAAGAAACGCGCCATCGAGCGCGGCATTCTCACGGAGAACGCCGCAGCCGCGATGACGAACGAGGAGGCCTTCAAGCTCATCTTCGCGCCGGGCTTCTCGACGGCGGAGCAAGTCACCGACACCTCGGGCCGCGGGGTCGGCATGGACGTCGTCCTCACCAATGTCACGCGGCTCGGCGGGAGCATCGCGATCACGTCGACGCTCGACAAGGGCACGACCTTCACGCTGCTGCTCCCGCTCTCGGCGGCCATTCAGCCGGTTCTCCTGGTCGAAGCCGGCGGGCGCGTCCTCGCCGTTCCCGAGCGATTCCTCGCGGAAACGCTCGAGCTCGATCCGAAAGAACGTCAGCTCGTCGAGGGTCACGGCGCGCTCGTGCTGCGCGACGCGGTGTTGCCGCTCCACGATCTCGACGCGCTCCTCGAGGCGAAGCCCGAGCCGCGCCTCGACGCACGCTGTCCGGTGGTCATCGTCCAATCGGGTCCGCACCGCCTCGGCCTCGTCGTCGATCGCCTCGTGGGTCGACGAGAGCTCTACGTGAAGGAGGTTCACCCCGCGATCGTCTCGATCCCTGGGCTCTCCGGCGCAGCGGTGCTCGGCGACGGACGAGCGGTGCTCATCGTCGACGGTGAGGAGCTTCTCCGTTTGGCAGCGGATACGCGGCGTCAGCCCGTCCCCGTCGCTGGCCTGCACCCGTCGACGGTCGCGTGAGATGAGGCATCTTCGTCTTCGGGCGGGTGCTCACACGCTCCTCTCCCCCATCGATGCGGCCGCATCGATCGACGACGGGAGCGCGTTCGTCGGGAAGTCGATCGTGCGCCGCCACGGGCTCCTCGTGCCCGTGCGCGACCTCGCCGCGGAAGTTGGGGTGGAGCCCTCCGCTCCGCGAATCGCGCTGCACCTCGAGCGCGGAGACGAGCAAGCCGTCCTGCTTTTCAGCGCAGCCGAAACCATCGTCGACGTCGACGACAGCGCATGGCGCCCCCTCCCCGCTTCCCACGACGCGCTCGCGCCTTGGGTCGATGCACTTTACACATTGCCGAACGAAGCGCCGGCCTTTCGACTCGCCGTTGAGCTCGTCTGGCAGCGCTTCGCCACGGGGACTTGAGCCCCATGGCCGCGGACGACCTCAACGACAAGCTCGCTGCGCTCCAGCGAAAAATGGCCGAGCTTCGCAGTCAGCTCGGCACCGGCGCGTCCGTTCCGTCGGCCTTTACGGCGCCCCCGAGCGAGGCGCGCGCACTCTCGTCGACGTCGCTCCGAGCGGCGGCGCCAAGCATGCCCGTCTCCGCGCCCCGGGCGACGGAGCTCCTCCCGCCGGTCCCGCAAGGCGCGTCGGACCGCGAGCCCTTCGTCAATTGGCTCATCGCCGCGGTGCGCGTGCGCAGCGGCATCGCCGTCGAGGAGCAGGTGCGCCAGAAGCTTCAGCGCATCACGGCGCGACTGCCGCTCTCCGAGCTCGAGAAGTGGCTCTCGATCCTGGCGACGGTCGACTCGGCGCATCCCGAGTGGCTCGCGCTGCTCGAGAGCCTCACGAACCACGAGACCTACTTCTTCCGCGACATGGGCCAGCTCGAGCACCTGCAGCGTGACGTCCTCGCGGCGCTGGTGGCGCGCGAGAGGAACAAGCCTTCGCCGACTATCGCCATTTGGTCGGCGGCGTCGTCGACCGGCGAGGAGCTGTACTCGGTCGCGATGCTCCTCCTCGAAGAGCTTGAAAATATTGGGGAAGTCGACAGCGACGGACCCTCGATTCGCGCGAAGGCGCGCTGGCGCTTGCGGCTCTTGGGCTCCGACCTCTCGCGCCAGGCGGTGCGCCTTGCGAATGCAGGCGTGTACGACGGCGGCGCGCACGCCTCGTTTCGCAAGTTCCCGCAGCGCTTCGCGCGCTTCTTCGAGACGCCGGAGGAGGGAGATCCCTCGTTCCGCCGCGTGCGCGCGGGCCTGCGCAATGGAGTCGCGTTCCAAACGTTCAACCTCATGGACGCGCTCCCGCCCATCGCGGCGTGTGACGTGGTGCTGTGCCGCAACGTGCTCATTTACTTCGACGCCGACGGCAAGCGCGCGGTCTGGAGCCTCGTGCATCGCGCGCTCTCCCCGGAGGGCATGGCGCTCTTCGGCCCCACCGACGTGCTCGAAGACAAGCGCTTCACGCCGGTGTGGGGTTCGTCGACGGTGCTCTACCGACGTGTCTGAACGCTCCGGACTGCTCGGCTCCCTCGCCGCGTTCGTCGACGAGAAGGTGCTGCTTCCGGCGGTCTACCCCGCGCGCGCCCGCGCGAACGGAACGAGACCGGAGCGCGCATTTCCGGCAATGCCCCGCGTGATCGGCGATCCCTTCGCGCTCCCGCCACACCCAGCCTTCGAGCACCGCGGCGACCGCGTACGCTTCGAGTCGCCGGCATGGCCGACCGTTCACGAGGTCACGGACGCCCTCCTCGCTCACGCCCGAAACCGCGTAGTGCCCCTCGCGCTCGGCGGCTCGATTCGAAACCGCTCCGTCGTCTTGGGGGTCCACGGTTACCTCGGCGGCGCCGTGCGCGCCGATCGCTTCGCCCTTGGAGCGCCGCGCTTTGAGCGTGCAGGTTACACATTTTGCCACGTGACCCTTCCGTTTCACGGCGCGCGCAAGGCCCGCGGCGAGAGGCCGTTCTTTCCTCATCCGGACCCGCGCATCACGTTCGAGGCGCTCCGCCAGGGCGCGATCGACGTCGTCGCCTCGGCGCTCGTGCTGCGTGAGCTCGGGGCGCGCCGTGTGGTCCTCGCAGGCCTCTCGCTCGGGGCCTACATCGCGGCGCTCGCGGCGACGATCGCGCACGATCTCGACGGTCTCGTGCTGCTGACGCCCCTCGCCTCGTTCCGCCCCTTCGACGCGCCCCCCGCCGGCGACGCGCGCGATCTGCTCACGGCCACCTGCGCCGGCACGCGCACGCCGCGCATCCCCGGATCCGCGGTGCTCGTCGTCGGCGCGCGGGAAGATCGCGTCACCCCGCCCGAGCACGCACGGCGCCTCGCAGACGCCTTCAAGGGCGAGCTCGCGATCGTCGAGGGCGGACACCTGCTGCCCTTCGGCCGTGACGCGGTCCTCGATCGTTGGCTCGCGGGCCGCTGAGCGACACCTTCGCGAGCTTCGCTCAGCGCACCGCCTGAGCGCGGAGCCGCGCCGCGCGCTCGCGACCCGCGGGGTGATTCGTGAAGAGTGCAACGGTCGGCCCGAGCGCGTCGAGGCCCTCGAGGAAAGCCGCGAGCGGCTCCACGGGACGCCCGCTCGCGATCAGCACGCGCCCCGCGACTTCGTCGGCCTCGTCCTCCATCACGCGGTCGTAGGCGAGGTCACCGAGCGAGAGGCCGCCGCCCACGAGCGCCACGGTCCCGGCGTCGAGGCCGCCGAAGAGCACCACGGCCGCGCTGCGCACGAGGTTGCGTCGCACGATGCCGCGCACCCCATGGCGGAGCGCCGCGTGGGCAAGCTCGTGCGCAAGGATTCCCAGGAGCACGTCGTCGGTCACCCCCTTCGCCTCGAGGAGGCCGCGGAGCACGAAGACTTCGCCCCCGGGCAGCGCGAAGGCGTTGACGTCGCCCGAGTCCACCAGCGTCACGCGCGGGGCCCCGAGCGCGGCCTTGGCACCAACGGCTTCGCGCACGCGCGGCGCCACGACCTCGACGAGATCGCGCAGGTGCACGGCACGCACGTCGTCGATCGGCGTGGAGGTCGCGCGCTGCACCTCGGCGATCTTTGCGCCGACGCCTTCGTCCACGCTCACGGGCACGCGGGCCACGAGCGCCTGCGTGAGGGGCCCGAGCGAGGCTCGCGCGAGGAGCGCCAACACCGCGAGGAGCGCCAGGATCACGAGGGTGTCACGAGGCCCCTTGGCGCGCGCCGCGAAGCCGACACCGGCGGGAATGGGCCGGGCCGCATCGGGCTCGCACGTCTCGTGGCTTTCGCCTAGCGTCTCGGGCTCGTTGGAGGTCACGCGTGAGGCATAGCATCAAGCACGGGAACGCCATGGGGGTGCTCGAGGTCCACCTCGAGGCGGGCGAAGCCATCGTCGCCGAGGCCGGCGCCATGGTCGCGAAAGACCGGAGCATCGACCTCGAAATAGCGCTCACGCCCGAGCGAAACCCGGGGTTCTGGAACGTCGTGAAAGCGTTCTTCATCGCCCTCGTGCGCAAGCTCGTCGGCGGCGAGACCTTCATCGTGAACCACTTCACGGCGCTCGCGCCGGGGCGCCTCGTCCTCGCGCCCACCTTCGCGGGCAGCATCGAGCGCCGCGATCTCGCGGGCGGCAGCATCATCCTCCGCGCGGGCGCTTACCTCGCCTCCGCGGGAAACGTGCACATTGCACTCCGGTGGGGCGGCCTGCGCGCCCTCTTCGCGCGCGAGGGGCTCTTCTTCCTCGAGGTCAGCGGCCATGGCTCGGTCTGGTTCTCCTCGTACGGCGCCGTCGAAGCGATGCGCTGCGAGGGAAACCTCATCGTCGACAACGGGCACGTGCTCGCCTTCGACCCGCAGCTCGACTTCCAAATCCGCGCGCCCGGCGGCGGCCTCCTCGGCCTCGCGGCCTCCGGCGAGGGCCTCGTCTGCGAGTTCACGGGGCGCGGCACCGTGTGGGTCCAGACCCGCAACGTGCAAGCGCTCGTCTCCTGGATTTCTCCTCTCCTTCCCTGAGTCACGGCCATGAACGTCGAGCTCCTCTACAAACCTTCGCAAACCCTCGGCCGCGTGCGTCTCGGGCCCGGCGAGAGCATCACCGCCGAGTCGGGGGCCATGGTTGGCTTCTCGGAAGGCGTCCACATGCAGACCCGCGCCGGCGGTGCGCTCGGGGCCATCGGGCGCCTCTTCGGCGGCGAGTCGATCTTCCGCAACACGTTCATCGCCGGCCCGCTCGGTGGCGAGGTGCTCGTCGCCCCGGCGCTGCGCGGGGATCTCGTCGAGCTCGAGGTCGGCCGCACGCAGTGGTTCCTCCGCCACGGCGCCTACGTGGCGGCGAGCGCGGGCGTCGACATCGCGACGCAAGGCAGCCTGCGCGGCATGTTCTCCGGCGCGGGGCTCTTCCTCCTCACCACGCGCGGTGCGGGTTCGATGATCGTCGGCTCCTTCGGCGCGCTCGAGGAAGTGCACGTCGACGGCGAGTTCACCGTCGACACGGGCCACATCGTCGCCTGGGAGTCGTCGCTCGACTACACGATCGGCAAGGCCGCCTCGGGCTGGGTGGCGTCGTTCTTCTCGGGCGAGGGCCTCGTATGCGAGTTCCGCGGCCGCGGTCGCCTCTTCATGCAGTCGCGCAACCCCGAGGAGTACGGCTCCACGGTGGGCGCCCTACTCCCCGCTCGCGAGGACTCCTGATGCGCCACGAAATCAAGAACGGTCCTGATTTTGCCTCGCTCCACGTCACGTTCGAGGCGGCGGGCGAAGCGCTCCTCACCGAGTCGGGCGCCATGGTCGCGCGCGACGTCGGCGTTGCCATGACCACGAGCCTCCAGGGCGGCTTTGGAGCGGCGCTCAAGCGCAAGTTCCTCGGCGGCGAGAGCCTCTTCCAGAACACCTTCCGCGCGTCGGTGATTGGCGAACGCTTGCTCGTCGCACCGGCGGTCGAGGGATCGATCGGCATCCGTACGCTCGCGCCCGGCGAGGAGATGTTCCTGCAATCGGGCGCTTACCTCGCCTCGACGCCGGAGCTCACCCTCGACACGAAGTGGCAGGGCGTGCGTGGCTTCTTCGCCGCGGGGCTCTTCTTGCTGCGTTGCGTGGGCCCGGGAACGGTCTGGTACGCGACCTACGGCGCGCTCCACGAGGTCGAGCTCGAGGGTGGAAGCTACGTCGTCGACAACACGCACCTCGTCGGCTTCGACGGCGGGCTCTCGTACGGCGTCGAGAAGGTCGGCGGCCTCAAGAGCCTCTTCTTCTCGGGCGAGGGACTCGTGTGCAGAATGCAAGGAAGGGGAACGGTCTTCATCCAGAGCCGCAACCCCGCGAACCTCGCGTGGTTCTTGCACCCCTTCCGGCCGGTGAAGGCGCGCGTCGAGCTCAGCGACGACTGATCGCCCGCGAGCCCCTCCTCAGGGGAACTTCTTCTCGTCGAAGATCGCCGCGACGCCAACGAGGCTCTCGGACGACGGGAGCTCGGGCTCGTGGAGCTCGAGTTCGGGCACTTCGTCGACGAAGTGCATGCGCATCGTGCCCTTGCCCTTCACGTCCACGGGCGCGCGGGCGGAGAGGGAGAAGGCCGCAGGGTCGAGGAGAGCGCGGGTCGACTCCGAGACGTTGATCGTCATCGGCTCCGCGTGGCTCTCCATGCGGCTCGCGGTGTTCACGCCGTCGCCGAAGATGTCGTAGATGTACTTCAGGCGACCGACGACGCCGGCCGTGACCGAGCCCGAGTGGATGCCGATGCGGCACGCCCACTTGTGCCGGGTGGTGGCATTGCGATCGCGGATGAACGCGCGCATGGCGAGCGCGGCGGTCACGATTGCCGGCGCGTGCATCGGGTTCGCCTCGGGCATCCCGCACACGGCCAGGTACGCGTCGCCGATGGTCTTGATGCGCTCGCAGCCGTAGCGCGTGATGATGTCGTCGAACGCCGAGAAGATGTCGTTGAGCTCGCTGAAGAGCTCCTCGGGGGAGAGCGTCTGCGAGAGCGCCGTGAAGCCGACGAAGTCGAGGAAGAGGACGCTCACGTCGTCGAAGCGCTCGGGGATCGTTCGACCAAACTGGCGAAGCTGCTCCACCGACTTGCGCGGGAGAATGTTGAGCAGGAGCTTCTCGACGCGGGTCTTTTCGACCTCGATCTGCCGCTTCTGCTTCTCGACGAGCAGGCTGTACGAGGCGACCATCGCCTCGGCCTCTTCGAGCGCGGCGCCGCTGCGCCCTTCGATGAGGACCTGACCCTCGCCCATAGGCCGAAAGAAATACTGCGCCATGAAGGACGGGTCGGTCTGGGTGCGCTGCTCGTGCCGGGCCTCTTTGCCGCGCGCGAGCTTAGACTGCAGCCGCGTGAGGTCCGCGTCGGGCATGAAGGCGCTGAGCGGCGCGCCTGCCGCGGCGCCGAGCCAGCGGCCCGCGCAAGTGTTCGCCGAGCGCACGGTCCATTCTTGCGTGGACACGACCAGCACGGGCACATCGAGCGCGTCGAGCACCGCGTCCGCGCTCATTCTCGGACCACACTCCCGCGCGCGCTCGCGACGATGCCCATGACGGTCGCGACGTCCTCGCTCTCCATGCCGGCGTCCTCGAGCGTCTCTTGCAAGATCGCGGCGACCTCGGCGAAGGCGGCCCCCGTGATGGCCAAGTGACCGTGCGCAGTGCCCAGTTCGCGGCCCGTGTACTCGGCCGGTCCGCCGAGCACGTGCGCGATGAACTTGGTCTGGTGGTCGATGATGCGCTCCATCTGGGCGCCCTCGAAGTAGTGCTTGAGCGAGGGGCTCTGCAGGACCTCGCGGTAGAACTCGCGCACGATTTTACTGACCGTCGCGAAGCCGCCGTACTTGTCGAAGAGCGTCTGCATGTCGACAGCGTGCCGCGTTTTGGGCGCGTGTCAACTCACCCCTCGATGGGGTAGTCGATGTAGCCCTCGGGCCCGGGCGCATAGAACGTCGACGGGTCGGCCGGCAGCAGGTCTGCGCCGCGCCGCAGGCGCGAGACGAGGCGGGGGTT
>CAIOHM010000006.1 GCA_903858055.1 uncultured delta proteobacterium | reverse complement strand
GTCGATGAGGCGCTCGCTCACCGCACGCAAGGTCTGGGCACCGAAGAGCGAGCCCACCCGACCTGCGTTCCGAGACGCGCCGCCGACGTAATCTTGCGCCGCTTTCGCGTGGTCTTCGGGGCTCGCCGACGCCGACGCGCTCCAGAGCGCTGCGGCGCCGAGCAGCCAATAAGCCAGGGGCCTCTTCACGGGCTCGTCCCCTCGGCCTTCGCGGGCGCTTCGGACTGGAGCTTCTCGCTCGACTCGGGCCACTCGAGACCGAGGCGCTGCTCGAGAGGAGCGAAGAAGCCACCGCGCTCGGAGGCGAGGATCTTGAGGCGCACGCTCTTGCCCTCGCTGGTCGCGAACGTGTGCGAGCCCTTCACGTCCGCGCGGAACGCCGACATGTAGCTAAAGAGGCCGCCTTTTGCGCCGCGGTAGCTGAGCTTCACCTGCACCGTGTGATCGCCGGGCTGCACCGCCGCACGCAGGACCGGGTACGAGCGCGACACCATGAGCGCGCCGTTCTCGTCTTGCTTGTTGAGCTGGACGACGCCGTCGATGGTGATCGTCACGCCTACGAGGTCGAGGCCCGACTGGATGTCGTTCACGAAGTCGACCTCCGCGCGGCAACCGGAGGCGCCGCCCGAGAGGACCGTGTCGCTCAGGAGCGTGAGGCGGGCCTGGCTGCGGCGAAGGTTCTCCTTCAGCTCGTCGACCTTGGATTCGATGTCACGAAGGCGCACCGAGTACGTCGCGCCGTCCACCGCTGCGGGGGCGGCGGGAGCAGGCTGCTGCGCCGAGACCGTACCGACGATCGAGAGGCCAGCAACAACGAGCGAAGAAGCCAACGTGCGTCCCATGAACGAATCCTTCTCTGGCGGGGCGATGCAAGGACCCCTACCCGGCGGGGGATGCTAGCGAACCTCCACCTCTCTCCGCAATGACTTGTGGCGAATCGTGCTAGGTCTTGCCTCATGGCGGTAGCTCCGAACCCAAGCCCGTCATGGCTCGCGCGCGCGGGCGCCTGGGCGCGCAGGCCCCAGACCGCGATGGGCGCGGTGTTCGTGATGACCGCGGCTTCGAGCGCCCTCGTATTGGCTCGAAAACACCACGGCGCCGGCGCTTCCCTCTCGGTCCATGAGCAGGGAGCTCCGCTCGCGGTCGCGACCGAGCCCGAGGCCTCCCCTGGGGCCGTCGCCGAACCGAGCGCGGAATTCGTGCCAACGACCACCGGCACCGGCAGCGCTCGACCCCAGACAAATCCCACGATTCCCTCCGCCGCCTCGACGATTGAAGAGGCGCTCGCATTGCAGCAAAAAGGCGCAATCGACCCCGCCATCGAGGCCTTTCGAACCCTCGCCGAGGGGGGCGACCCGCGCGCGCGCTACCTCCAGGGCCGCGCCGAACGTGAGCGTTACGGCTGTGCCCGAGCCCGGGAGACCTTCGCGAAGCTCGCGGTGGACTCGAGCGTCGGCGCCGTGGCGTTCGACGCGCGCCTCGAGGAGGGCCGCTGCGCCCGGCAACTGGGTGACGAGGAAGGCGCCCGCCGCGCACTCCAGACGCTCCTCGATGTCCCCTCCCACCGCGAGCGAGCCCTCGCCGAGATGCGCGAGCTCGACTAACCGAGCTGGCCGCGCCAACCGTCAGAAGGTGACTTCGACGAGCACGAACTTGTTGTTCAGGGCTTTGGTCGTCACCTCGCGGAACGTCTTGCCTTGCGCCTCGGAGCGGAGACCGCCGAGGCGTGAGTGCTCGGTGACGAAGAAGAAGCGGCGAACCCCCTCCTCCTGCTTCTTGCGGAGCCAGGACGTGAACGTGGCGCCGCTGGAGACGAAGGCCGGGACGTTGTTGCCCGTGTAGATGTTCTCGCCCTTCCAGTTCATCTGGTAGGCGACGACCGGCTCGCGTCCCGAGGCGCGCTCGCGGTAGTACGCTTCGAAGAGCTCGCGTTGACCCCAGTGCGGGGCGACGGCGATGAAGTAGCGATCGAGGCCCCAGACGGCGGAGACCGAGGCGAGCGCGAGCCACGCCACGAGGACCACACGTCGCGCGGCAGGTCGGGCCAGGGCGACGGTCAACACCGCCGCGACGAGCGCGAAGCCGGCGAGCGGGGCCGCGAAGTCGAGGTCGCTCGGCCACGGGCGCTTGTAGTTGTACGTGAAGAGCTGCAGGAGCCGTATGGCCCCGGGGCTGTCGACGTTCCGGTCCGCGAGATCTCGGCCGACCGCGATCACGAGCAGGGCGCCCGCGAAGAGGCCTGCACCTGCCCCCGCGCGCGCCGGAGCGATGGCTGCCCCGCCCGAGAACGCATAGGCCCCGAGCGCGGCCGCGATCGCCACGAGGACCACACCGAGGGCCGAAAACTGGAGGCCCGCCGACTGCGCGGTGGCCGGCCCAAAGAACGGCGCGACGGCGCACACGCCCACGATCACGGCGAGGCACGCAGCCACGGCCTTTCGTCCGCGGGGTGCCTCGGAGGGAGCCTCCTCGAGGAGGTCGTCGAGGAGGATGCCGACGATCATCGCCAGCGGAGGCACGATGGGAAACGCGTAGTGATGGAACTTCGTCCCCATCATCGTGAAGAGGGCAAAGCCCAGCACCGACCAAGCGACGCAGAAGGTCGCCGCCTCGCGCTTGGCGGACTCGAAGCCCGAGGAGACCGAGCGAGCGAGGGCCATCGGGACGAGCGCGCACCAGGGGAAGAGCGCGTAGCCGAGCTGCCAGACATAGAAGCGGAAGCTCGTGTCGTCGCCTTCGTTCGTGTCGTGCACGTGGCTGAAGGCCCGGTTGAACATGTCGTGGAAGATGAGGCGGTCGGTGAACGGGGGTCCGTGCCGCACGAACATCGCGACGTACCAAGGGAGCGCCACGACGAGCAGCGCCACGAGGCCGGAGACGATCTCGCTCGACGCGAGATCGCGCCAGCGACGCGTCGAAGCTAGGTACACGAAGACCACACCCGCCGGGAGCACGATGCCCGCGGGCCCCTTGCCCATCGTGGCGAGCGCCATGGCGACCCACGCGCCAAGTACAGCGAGCCTGCGCACCCGCTGCTCGCGGAGCGAGGGCACGACGAGGACGGCGAGGAGCACCGACCAGAGCGCGCCCTGGAGCGCGGGCTCCCACCCAACGAAGAAGCGACGCACGCCGTTGGCGAGGCCCTCGCCGTTCGCGAGCGCACGCGGCACCGCAGCAGGTACTTGCGGGTTACAAGCTTCGTTCCCTGGGAGTCCGCAGTTGCCTGCGCTGCCGCTCGTGAACTCGTCGAAGTGGGGACGGAACCCCTTGAGGTCGGCGGTCCACACGAACTCGAGGTTGCGGCTGAGGAGGTAGACGATTTGCGGGAGGGCGAACGCGAGGATGACCCCGAAGAGCAGGTGCCACGCCGAGACCTTCAACGTGCGCGCGCCGAGCCGCACCTCCGTCACCGGGGCGACCGCTTCGTCGGGCACCGCGAGCGCATACACGAGCAGGCCCATGGCCATCGTGAGCGAGGCCACGAAGGGCATGTCCGTCATGGTCTGGTGCGCGAGGAAGTACCAATCGGGCACGGTCGAGAGCACGAGAGCGCCGAGCATCGCGGGGCGACGCCCGATGGCCTTCGCGAACCCCTTGTAGAGTACATACGCGGCGAGAATCGTCAGCAGCGCGTTCGGCGTACGCACGGCCCACTCGGGGTGCGCGAGGTGCGGAGCGCCTTCGGGAGACAAGAAGGCGTCGCTGCGGAAGCCGACACCGAGGGCGCCCATCGCCAGCGACTGGATCCAGAAATTGAGGATGGGCTTCGACCAGAACCAGCCGTCTTGAGCCCACCAGAGCGAGATCCAATCGTTGCGGGCGAGGATTTCGCGCGCGACTTCGCCGTAGTGGGTCTCCCACGGATCCCAGAGCGAGAAGGCCCCAAGCGTCGGCATGATGGTCCACGCGGAGACGCCCACGACCCAGAACCCTTCGCGCTGCCAGAGCGGACGCTCGTCGAAGGCACCGAACAGGCGACCGACCCCGACGAGCGTGGCGGCGAAGACCGTGAACGTCGCGGTGACGACGAGCCCGTGGAGCGCCGGAGGACCTGCCAAGTGCGACGCACCCGCCACCGCGCCCGCGAACGCGAGGAACGCGAGGAGCGACACGACGACGGCGCGCCCCACGCTCGCCCCCGAGACCTCGCCACGCACCGCCCCGGCCCCCGCTTCGAAGGAGCCGAGGCCGTCGAGGAGCGCGAGCGACGCG
>CAIOHM010000005.1 GCA_903858055.1 uncultured delta proteobacterium | reverse complement strand
CCCGCCATCTCCGTGATGCCGCCGCCGTTGTCGGCGACCGGACCGTAGGCGTCGACCGTCATGACGATGGCCGTGCCCGCGAGCATGCCGACCGCCGCGATCGCGATGCCGTAGAGGCCGAGGTAGTGGTTCGAAACGGCGCCGACGATGACGAGCGTGAGCGTCGGGACGACGGCCGATTCCATGCCGACGGCGAGGCCGCGGATGACGTTCGTACCAGGACCGGTGAGCGAGGCCTCCGCGATCGAGCGGATGGGGCCCATCGAGGTGTAGTAGTCGGTCACGAGGCCGATCACCGCGCCGCCGAAGGCGCCCGCCGCGAGCGTGATGACTGCGCCGTTCGAGATGCCGAACTTCGGCAGGAGCACCGCCGCCGCGCCCGCCACGAGGAAGGGCGGGAGGATGAGCGCGAGACGGAGCACCGTCGCGGGCGGCATGTTCTTGAGCAGGCGCGTGATGAAGATGCCGACGATGCTGACCGCGAGGCCGAGCGTCGAGAGGAGGATGGGCAGCGTCACCGCGAGGGTGCGCACCGCGCTGTCCGTCATGTCGCCGCCGACGAGCTTCGCGCGGAGGTCTGCGACGGGCACCGTGAGACCGAGCGCCATGGCCGCGACGATGGCCGCGATGAACGACTCGTAGATGTCCGCGCCCATGCCCGCGATGTCGCCGACGTTGTCGCCGACGTTGTCCGCGATGACACCGGGGTTACGCGGATCGTCTTCCGGGATGTTCGCCTCGACCTTGCCGACGATGTCGGCGCCGACGTCCGCGGCCTTCGTGTAGATGCCGCCGCCGATGCGCGCGAAGAGGGCGATCGAGCTGGCGCCGACCGCGAACGAGTGAAGCACCGTGCCGAGCGCATGCGACTCTGCCGCCGCAAAGAGACCGTAAAGGCCGCCGATGCCCATGAGGCCGAGGCCCGCGACACAGAGGCCCATGACCGCGCCGCCGTCGAGGGCGGTCACGAGGGCTTCCGCCTTGCCGTGCGCACGAGCCGCTTCCGCGGTTCGCACGTTTGCGTTGGTCGCGCTCTTCATGCCGAAGAAGCCGGCGAGGAGCGAGAGGAAGGCTCCCGCGAGGAAGCTGACGCCCGCCTTCACGCCGAGCGTCGCCGCGAGGGCGCCGAAGACGACGAGCGAATAGACACCGAGCACCTTGTATTCGGCGACGAGGAAGGCCATCGCACCTTCGCGGATGTACCGCGCGATGCGTGCCATCGCTTCGTTGCCTTCGGGGAGGCCGGCGACGCGGAAGTAGAGGACGAGGGCAATCACCAGGGCGATAGCGCCCACGGCAATGGCGGCGAGGGACAGGGTCTGGGGAGCGAGTTCCAGCATGGTCGTGTTTTCGCGCTGCGGCGACGGCGCGCTTCCAAGTAAAAACGGGGAATTTCGTCAAGGAAGAACGGTCGCCCCGTGTTCAGTGATGGACGAAACGTCTTCCATGGTTGGATCACGCAAGGTCCATGCGGAGGCCACGGCGACGCGCGCACGGCGGCGAGCTCCACACGTTGGCCACGCTCTTCTTGCGTAAATTCGAGGAGTTCTCACGGAACGTACGCGACGCATTCCACCCAGGCGCAATCTTCCTTGCTGCACTGGAACTGGCATGCTAGCTGCACAGACATTCGGGAGAGACACCTACCTCTCCCCCGTTCACCCCCTCTTCGAGGCTACCAGCATGCTCCGTACCGCCGCCCTCCTCGCCATCGTCGCCCTCGGTTCCGTTGGCTGCGCCCAGCGCGGCGCCGAAGCGCCGGAGAACGTCTCGCTCTCCTCGAGCGCCCCCTCGTGGGCGTCGCAAATGGCCGTCGGCGAGCCGGAGATGACCTTCGAGGAGCGCCAGGTGACGAGCAAGCGCGGCGGCGGCGCTCAGCAGAGCTTGCGCGCTTCGCGTTCGGCCCAGCCGACCAAGTGAACGCAAGGCGCCTCGCGCCTCGGAAGAAGACTCGCCCTCGACCACGGGCGGGTCTTTTTCCATTTGCAGCACCGTAGGTGTGTCACGCGTCTCACGATGTGATACAAGCACGGTACATGAGCACGTCGCACGAGCGAAGCCTGGTCCCGGTTCGTGGTGGTCACTTGCACGTCCGGGCGTTCGGTGAAGGTCGCCCGCTGGTTCTGCTTCACGGCTTGGCGGACCACATGGGCACCTGGTCGAAGCTCCTCCCGCTCTTGCCTCCGAACCGCCGCATCGTCTTGGCGGACCTGCCGGGCCACGGCCTCTCGACGCGTGAGGGGCCCTTCGACGCCGACGCGATCGCGACGCGCCTCTTGGACGCGTTCGACCACCTGGGTCTCGACGACTTCGACATGTGCGCACACTCGCTCGGCGGCGCCGTGTCGATGGCGCTCGCACCGCGCCTCGGAAAGCGCCTCGCACGCCTCGCTCTCCTTGCTCCCGCAGGGCTCTGCTCCTCCGTCCCCATGCACTTG
Source organism: uncultured delta proteobacterium (assembly GCA_903858055.1). Taxonomy (GTDB): domain Bacteria; phylum Myxococcota_A; class Polyangia; order Polyangiales; family Polyangiaceae; genus CAIQDA01. The sequence continues at coordinate 5,571 of CAIOHM010000005.1, read as the reverse complement.
CGCTTGGCGGCCACCTTGCCGGCTTCCGGTCGCTTGCTTCAGCCCTTCGTCGGGCCCATCACCCGCGTGATCGCCGCGACCCCACTCGCCTATTACAGCGCGGACGAGGCGCGGGCGCTCGCGTGGTCGAACGCGGCCCCGGGAACGCTCGAAGCGTGGCTCGGAACGCTGCGCGCACATGTCTCCCTTCGCGGCCTCACGCCGACGCTCGCGGAGCGCGTTCACCAGATCGAGGGTCAGGGCCCCGCGCTCTCGGTGTTCTTCGGTGGATCGGACCCGATCATCCCCGCCGCGCACGCTCGCACGCTCGCACGTTCGGTGCAGAATGCACAATTCTGCATCGTCCCCGGACTCGGGCACGTGCCGCACCGGCAGGCGCCGGAGCTCGTCGCGACGTGGCTGCGCGAGTTCCTCGAGACCGAGCCCCTCGGGATCGAGCCGCCGCGCGCGCTCGTGGTGCAGAGCGGCTTCCGCATGCCCTGGTACCGCCGCACCGCGCGGGCCATCGCCAACTTCTTCCGCTTCGGTCGCCCCGTGCTCGGCGCCTGAATGCGCGCGAGGGCCGAGGGCGTCACTCGAACTTCGCTTCGCGCCGCTCCGCGAACGCGACGAACGCCTCTTGAAGGTCCTTCGACGAGAGGAACGCCGCGTTCCAAAGCGCGACGCGGCGCAGGTCTTCGCGCTCACGGCTCGCGCGCGCGTCGTTCATGACCGCCTTCACGCCTTCGACGGCGACGGGCGAGTTCGTGGCCAAGCGCTCGGCGACGGCCATCGCGGCGCCAAACACGGCGTCGGCTCCGCCCTCGCACACCGAGGTCACGAGCCCGGTGCGCAAGGCTTCTGCGGCGTCGAAGTCGCGGCCTGTGAGCGCCCACTCGCGCGTGCGCCCCTCGCCGACGATCCCAGGGAGACGCTGAAGCGACCCGACGTCTGCGACGATCGCGATGCGCACCTCGCGAAGGCTGAAGGTCGCGTCGCTCGAGGCGACACGGACATCTGCGGCGGAAGCGAGGTCGAGGCCGCCCCCCAGGCAGTACCCGTGAATCGCCGCGACCACCGGAACGCGGGCCTCGGCGACGCACGAGATCGCGCGCTGGTAGCGCTCGATGAGCGCCAGGAGCTCACGTCGCTGGTCGGCGAGCTGCGGCCCGGTGAGCATCGGGGAGAGCTCCCCCATCGTGCGCATGAGATCGAGCCCAACCGTGAAGCACTTCCCGGCCCCACGGATCACACACGCACGAACGCTCCGATCGCGATTGAGGCTCGCCATGACGTCGGGCATCTCCGCCCAGAACTCGGGCCCCATCGCGTTGCCTTTGCCTGGCCCGACGAGGGTTACGACGGCGATCGCGCCGCGTCGCTCCACCGACACACTCGCCCAGCTCTTCTCGGCCTCGGTCATCGCAAGCTCCTCTTTTCAGGCGCGCCCGGTCGCGGTACGCCGCTCGCATCATGCGCGAGCTCATCGAGAAAGCGAACGTCCTTCAGGAGTCCCTCCCCTACATTCGTCGCTTCCACGGGCAGACCTTCGTCATCAAGTACGGCGGTCACGCGATGATCGACGACCGCCTGCGCGAGAGCTTCGCGCGCGACGTCGCGCTCCTGAAATACGTCGGCATCAACCCCGTGGTCGTGCACGGCGGCGGTCCGCAAATCGACGCGATGCTCGCGGCCATGGGCGTGGTGAGCGAGCGAATCGACGGCCTGCGCGTGACCGACGACAAGACGATGGAGGTCGTCGAGATGGTCCTCGGCGGCAAGCTGAACCAGGAGATCGTCTCTCTGATTTCCCAGCACGGCGCGAAGGCCGTGGGCCTCACGGGCAAAGACGCGAGCTTCCTCCGCGGCGTGCGCGTCCCGCTCATGAAGACGAAGAAGGGCGTGGAGGTCGACCCCGGGCGCGTCGGTGACATCGCCCACGTCGACGCCGACGTGCTGCACAAGCTCGTGCACGCGGGCTTCGTCCCCGTCATCGCGCCGATCGCCGTCGACGAAAGCGGCCGTTCGTTGAACGTGAACGCGGACACGGTCGCCGGTCACGTCGCCGCGGCGCTCAAGGCCGAGAAGCTCGTCCTCATGACGGACGTCGAGGGCGTCAAAGACGCCGAAAAGAAGCTCATCCCGTCGCTCACGGCCGAACGCGTGGCCGAGCTCCGCGCCGAAGGCACCCTCGTCGGAGGCATGATTCCGAAGGTGCAATGCGGTCTCGACGCGATCGCGGGGGGCGTGGGCAAAGCCCACATCATCGACGGGCGCACGGAGCACGCGGTGCTCCTCGAGATCTTCACGGACAGCGGCATCGGCACCGAGATCGTCCGCCGGTCGCGCGAACGCTGAAGCGACCGCACCTTTCAGCCTTGGAACAAGCCGCGGCACTGCTCGCGCCGAAGAAAGAAACTCTTGCGCGCGCCACGGAAGACAGCGAGACTTTCTCAAGGGTGGAGTCGCGGAGCGAACCAGTTCGTGGGGGGGAGCCGAGTCTCGAGAGAGGCTCGGCGCTTTTTTTCCATCGTCGTCCGCAACAGTTTCGCCCGGCCCCACCGTTCACGGAGCCATGCAGCTCCGCTCGTCCGCATCGTGTGACCGCCGGCCTCGCGCCGAGGAAATCGACCGACTGCGGCTCGACGTTTCCCCTCGGCGTATTATGCTTGACACCATGGTCTGAATCATGGGTGCAGCCGAATCTCTTCCCGGAGCGTGGCTTCGGGTCGTCGTAAGCGACGATCTGCTGGAAGGGTTCGCGGTCTGTGACGCGCCATTCGACGCGGATCGCAGCGACTTCGTCGCCGCTCTGCGTGCAGCTGGCCTCGGTGGGCCGCTCGACGACGACGCCGTTGATGACTTCCTCGTGCGGCGCCCCGTGGGGGAGTGCGTGCGCGTCGTCCGCGGGCGCGCGCCCTCGCGCGGGAGCGAGTGCCGGCTCGAGTACCTCTTCCCGAGCCTCGAGCCACGAAGTGCGCCGATCGAGAGCGCTCCGGAGCGCGACGAGTTCGCCATCGACCACCGTGAGTCGCGGATGCTCGAGCGTTGCAACGCCGGCGACGTCCTCGTGAGGAAGAGCGGCGTCGCGGCCGCGGTGGACGGCGTGGACGCCTATGGCCGTACGCTGCCCGCCGAGCGGGGCAAGGACGTCAAGCTCAGCGCCGGCTCGAACGCCTCCCTCGCGGAGGACGGCTCTTCCGTCATCGCCGCGATCGACGGCGTACCCGTGCGCGAGCCTTCGGGACGCATCGTCGTCACACCCTCCGTCACGGTCAAGAACGTCGACTTCAAGAGCGGCAACATCCATTTCGACGGCTCGGTCATCGTCGAGGGCGACGTCCTTCAGGGGTTCAGCGTCGAGGCGACGGGCGACGTGCACGTGAAGGGAAGCGTGGAACATGCACTCATTCGAGCGGGTGGCTCGATCACAATCGGCGGCGGCGTTCGTCGCCACTCGACCGTGCGCGCCGCACTCGACGTCGACGTTCGATTCTGCGATTCGGAGAGCGTGCTGGAGGCCCGCCGTGTGTTGCGTGTCACCCAGAACGCCCTCCAGTGCGACCTCCATGGCGACGAAGGCGTCGTCGTCGGCGGGCAGCTCGTTGGCGGCCGCGTTCAATCGTGGGCCTCCGTGGAGGTCGGGGTGCTCGGCTGCCCGCATGGCTCGCAGACCGTGGTCAACGTCGAGCGGCCAAACGGTGCGCTGCGCGTGCAGGCCTTGCGCGAGGAGCTCGGACTCGCGCCACCTCCGAGCGCAGGCGACACCGTCGAGGCCAAGAAGACCCTGATCCCGAGCGGGATTCGCCCCGTCGCGCCTGCGTCGACGGCGAAGGTCTTGAAGCGTGGCCCCGCCCCCGGCGCGCTCGCTCGCGTCCCCGCGCCTGGAAACTTCCAGCGTTCGGCGCCGAAGCCCGGCGCGCTGCTGGGACCGCCTGGAGCCCCGCTCGCACCGAAGGTCGCCGTTCGGTCGAAGGTCACGGCGTTGATCGAGCGTCGCGAGCTCGAGCAGCTCCTGCAACACGCGGAGCGGGTGCTTGCGAGTCCGGCGTCTTCGCATGGGCGCGTCACCGCTCGAACCTCGGTGCGCCCCGGGGTGACCCTAAGCATCGCTCATGACGTGCTCGCCATCGACGCGGACCTTGGCGCGCGCGCGTTCTACGTCGGCGAGGAGGGCATCGTCGAAGCGCCGCTCGTCGCCGCGCCACCCTCGAGCCCGAAGGTGACCAAACAATGAGGTGGAACCTGTTGCATCGCGGGCAGGCGTTCCCCTAGGTTGCCGACGATGGAGAGCACTCCGCCGAGCGCAGCCGCGGAACGCCCGCCCAAGCTGGACGTGGCCGTCACGGAAGACGGCCTCGAGGCTTACGTGCAGCCGTTGCCCGACATCCCGATCACGGTGGGTGACGTCCTCCATGCACTTGCATACTACAACGTCGTGTTCGGCATCGACGCTTCGCTCGTCGCTGAGGTCGCACGCGCGAACGACTCCGAACGGCCCATGCTCGTGGCGCGTGGCCGCTCGGCGGTCGCCGGACGCGACGCGACGATCGAGTACTTCTTCGAGACGCAGACAAAAGAGGCCGTCACCAGCACGGACGACAAAGAGGCCGAGGCGCTCATCGCGAACGCGGACGCCGGCGACATCCGCCTCGGGAAAGTGCTGCCGAACGTACAGCCCGGCGACGTCCTTGCCACGAAGATCCCGGCGATGGCCGGCACGGCGGGCAACACGGTCTTCGGCACGCCCATCCCGGCGGCGCACGGCCGCGATCTCGCCTTCGCCATCGGCCGCAACACGCGCTTCGGCGACGACAACCTCTCGGTGATCGCGCGCATCTCGGGCACGCCCGTCGTCGAACGCGACGGCAAGATCTCCGTGCTCGACACCTACGTCGTCAAGGAGGTCAACCTCGCCACGGGCAACATCTCCCACATCGGGAACGTGCGCGTCGACGGCGACGTGCTCGCGGGTTTCATCGTCGAGGCCACCGGCGACATCGACGTCCACGGCAACGTCGAGGGAGCCACGCTCCTCGCGGGTCGAAACCTCGTCGTGCGCGGAGGCATGCGCGGGCATGCGAAGGGCGAAGCCGCCGGCGACGTCGTCGTGCGCTTCGTCGACCCCGACTGCAGCATCAAGGCGAAGGGCAAGGTCATCGTCCAACGCAACTGCATCCAAGGGACGATCGAAGCGCTCGAGAAGGTCTCCGTCGGAGGAAACCTCATCGGCGGCCACGTGAAGTCCGCCATGGGTGTGGACGCCGCGATCGCCGGGTCGTCGGGCGCCGTGCTCACGACCCTCGAGGTCGATCACACGCTCAGCGAAGCGCTGCTCGCCCACTTGCGCGAGGAGCTCGAGCGCCTCGAGACCGGCGGCGTCGAGGCCGCAGCCATGCCGCCACCCGGCGAAGGCACGGAGGAAGAGGAGATCGAGCCGGCGCCCGCCACGGTGGCGTCGCCGAGCATCCGCCCGCAAGCGATGCCGCCGCGGCCGAGCGCCGTGCCCCCGCGCCCCTCGATCGCGCCGCCCGCGAACACGGTGTCGCGCATGAAGGCCGCCATCCCCGCGGCGCCGCGCGCGCCATCGCT
>CAIOHM010000004.1 GCA_903858055.1 uncultured delta proteobacterium | reverse complement strand
TGCTCCACGGCACCCGCGAGCTCTGGCCCATGGGGCAGATCGACTGCCGCTCCGGTACGGTCACGGTGCGCATGCTGCCCGAGGTGCCGCCGCCGGCCGCGGGGCAAGACGTGCACCCGGTCGCCGATCGCCTCCACGACGCCTACGCCGACGAGCTCGATCGCATGCGCGAGACCGTGCCCGTCGTCGGCGCGCTCAGAAGTTCATCGTAAACGCGACGCCCGTGCCCGTGATGCTCAGGCTCGCGCGGTCGAGGGTGCGAATGCCGCGCAGCGGAGCTGGCTGCCAGAGCTCGTGGATGTAGAACCCGGCCACGCCCGCGATCGCGGCGCCCGTGAGGCGCTGCCAGCGCTCGGAGAAGGGCCACTCCGGCGGCACGCGACCTTCGACCACGCCGACGACGATCGGCGCGGTGATGAGCGAGAGCATCGGGCCGAGCCAGCGCACCTCGGGCAGCAAGCGCTCGGAGCCTTCAGGGGCAGGGGCGAGCAGGATGCCGTCGTCGCAGAGCGGGCGAGCCCAGGCCGCGGCCGAGAGGAGCCAACCCCAGCTCGCACCGATGAGCGCGGGGCCCGTGGCGCGCAGCGCGAAGCTCTCGCTGGGCTTCAGCAACGTGAGGTCGAGCGCGATGCTCCCCGCGAACGCGCCCGTTGCCGTGCCGACGTAGGCCCAATCGGCGTTCGTGCATTGTGCACGCGCCTCGACGATGGCGGGCGCCTCCACGTAGGTGCTTGGCGGCTGCGGCGGGAGGAAGACGCTCACGGCTTCGGTTGCCCGCAGAGGTTGCCCGAGAGCTCGCGGCCCGCGGAGAAGATGGCGGGGCAGTAGCTGCCGTTCGCCGTCTGCTCGAGCAGCTCCGTCATGAAGCCGCCGACCCACTCGCGCGGGCCGTCGAAGCGAGCGCGGATGACGCCGCGGTCGTCGATGAGCCAGGTTTCGGGGTACTTCCGCGTGCCGTAGGCCTTGGCGACGACGTCGCGCTCCGGGTCGAAGAGCACGGGGAAGGGCGGCTCGCCGCCGATGGCCGCCTTGAGTGCGGCGAGGGCCTCGTCGCGCTCTTCGTCCACGCAGACGGTCACGATCGCGATGTCACGGCGATCGGCGAGGGACTTCGCGAGCTCGGCGAGATCCGGCATCTCTTCCATGCAGGGTGCACACGTCATGGACCAGAAGTTCAAGAGCACGGTCTTGCCGCGCAGCGACTCGAGCGAGAGCCGCTCACCCTTGTGGCCGGGCAGGTCGAAGTTCGGGGCGGTCTTGTTGGCGGCCGCGTAGGTCGGGCGCGAGAGGCAGAAGGCTCCGCAGCGGCGCCGCAATTCGCCGTCTTGAGCCGTGCGCACGAAACCGAAGGTGCCGAGGGCAGCAAGCCCAATGAACGCAAGCTGCGCGGCCGGTGCGAAGATCTTCGGAGCAGGCATCGCCGCCCTGGCTAGCACCGTTCGCCTGGCGGTTCACGCCACACGCGCACGGCGTGGCGAGCGGCTCAGGCAGCGACGACCGGCAGCTTCCGCACGAGCGGGCTCCTCGTGCCGCGCTCTTCGAGCGCACGGAACGTTCGCTTGTAATCTGCAAACGTTCCGCCGGCGCGAACGGCCTCGGCGACCGCGAGCCCCTCGGCCTCACCGCCCTGCGCGAGCACCCACTCGACCCACGCCCACTTCGCGCTCGTCGAGCGGATGTCCACGCGACCCTTCACGCCGCGGCGCAGCTGCTCGAGGCGGTCTTGCACGACGTCGATGCCCGCGAAGGGGAGGCCGTCGAGCGGCGTGTTGCGCTTCGAGACGAAGGGCGCGATGCCGAGCGAAATGGGCGCGATCTTCGAGAGCTCCGTGGTGAAGCGCACGCACTCCTCCACGTCTTCCGCGGTCTCTTCGGGCGTGCCGATCATCAAGTAGAGCTTCAGGCGATCCATGCCGTGCTTGCGCACGAGCTGGGCACACCGCTCGAGCTGCGGTTCCTTCGCCTTGCGTTCGAGGAGCGCGCGCACCTTCTGGCTCGTGCCGTCCATGGCGGTCGTGAGCGTGCGGTAGCCGCCGCGCGCGAGGGCCGCCACGAAGTCGTCGTTCATGCGGTCGGGGCGCAGCGAGGAGAGGCCGACCTGCTTGCCTTGGTCGGCGAGCGCGTTGATGATCTCGACGATCTTCGGGTGGTCGCTCACGGCGGCACCCACGAGCCCCACCTTGGGCGTATCGCTCGGGATGAGCCCGAGGATCTTCTCTTTCGGGACGATGCGCATGCCGCCGTTCGTCGAGCGGCGCATCACGCAGTACTTGCAGCCGCGCGAGCAACCTCGCTCCGTCTCGATGAGGAACATGTTCGCGAACTCCGCGTGCGGCGTGCGAATCGGACCCCACGCGGGCAAGAGCTCGTCGTCGATGGCGGCAATGCTCGCGAGCTCGCTGCCGTGGAGAGCGGGCACGGTGATCGACGGGAGCTTCGCGAGCCCCTCGAGCTGCGCCTCGCGCGTCTCGGCCGTGTAGAGCGCGTCGAGGGCCGGGCCGACGAGCTCCTCCGCCTCGCCCATGATGATCGCGTCGGCGTAGCCGAGGAGCGGCGCGGGGTTCGAGAACGTGAGCGGACCGCCGAGGAGCAGGAACGGGTGCTCGGGCCCGCGGTCGCGGCGGTTGATGGGGATTCCGGCCGCGTCGAGCATGCGCACGAGGCCGGCGATCTCGAGCTCGTAGGCGACCGAGACGCACACCACGCGGTACGAGGAGAGCGGGCGGAGCGCCTCGTAGGTGAAGACGTCGGTGACCTGCGCGCCGGGCTCGTCGCCGCCGTCCGCGAGGAAGGCCCGGTGGCACACGAAGCCGTCGAGCTCCTGCACCGAGCGGTAGATCCGCTGGAAGCCAAGCGAGCTCATGCCCGCGGCGTAGGGAGACGGGTAGGCGAGCGCGACGGCGTGGGGCGCGTCCTTGTCGATGCGGCCCGTCTCGTCCCCGAGCCGCTGGCGCACGAGGTCCCGAAAGGTCTGGGTTTTTCCGCGAGGTCGTCCCACGGCCCGATGCATAGGCGGAAACGTGCGAGATGCAAGGGTTGCGTCCTCGTCGCGCCCCGCGGGCATGGCGAAGACCGATTTGCCACGAGGCTGCCGCCGAAGGCTTGCTACACGGGCGCCCATGACGACCCCCGCGGCTGCGCGCCCCTCGCTCCTCTTCAAGGTGGAGCCCGAGGACTTCCTCGTCGACGAAATCCCCGCCTTCGAGCCTTCCGGCGTCGGCGACCACCTCTACGTGCACGTGCGCAAGCGCAACCGCGGCACCGAAGACGTGCTGCGCGCCATCGCGCGGGCCCTCGGCGTGGACGCGCGCGACGCCAGCGCCGCAGGCCTCAAAGACGTGCGCGCCGTAGCGACGCAGTGGCTGAGCTTTCCGCTCCCGGCCGGCGCGCGTGGTGTCGAGGTGGAGGAGCGTGCGAAGGCGCTCGCGCTCGAGGGCGTGGAAGTGCTCGCCACGAAGCGCCACAACCACAAGCTCCGCACGGGGCTCCTCGTGGGCAACAAGTTCACCGTGCGCCTGCGTGGTGTCCAGGAGGCAGAAGCCGCGACCGTCGACTGCGAGCTCGCGCGTCTCGCCGAGGGAATCCCGAACGCATACGGCGTACAACGTTTTCGTCAAGACGGCTCGAACGTCGCGCGCGCCCGTCGGTGGCTCTGCGAGGGCGGGCAGTCTCCGCGGGACAAGCGCCAGCGCCGCTTCGACTTCAGCGTGCTCCAATCCGAGGCGTTCAACCGCTTCCTCGACGCGCGCGTGAAGGCTGGCACCTGGCGCACGCCGCTCCTTGGCGATTGGCTCGAGAAGACCGCGAGCGGAGGGGTCTTCCGCTGCGACGACGCCGCCGTCGACGGCCCGCGCGCCGAGGCGGGCGAGGTGGTCGTCACGGGCCCGATGTTCGGCTCCAAGATGCGGCGCGCCGAGCACGAGGTCGGAGAGCTCGAGCGAAGCATTTGCGCCGAGGTGTTCGGCGAGAGCTTCGACTTCGCGCGCGTCTCGAACCTCGGCGAGGGCACACGCCGCGCCCTCGTGCTCCGGCCCGAGGCGCTGACCTGGACATGGGTGCAGGAGGCGAGCGAATCAGCAGGCATCCTCGACGTGAGCTTCGTGCTACCGAAGGGCGCCTATGCCACGTCGGTGCTCGGCGCGGTGTTCGACCTCACCGAAACCAAGGCCAGCGCCGCGGCATCGGCTCAGGCACCGAGCGACGAAGCGAGCCTCGACTCCGACGAATCTTCCGAGACAAGCCCATGATCGAACGTTTGAAGAGTGCAATGGTCGGCGCCGGCGCCGAGTGGGTCCTTTGGCTCATGCTCGCGCTGAGCGTCATCTCCCTCGCCATCATGCTCGAGCGTGCGTGGCTCTTCTACACGCTCCGCGACGACGTCGAGGCGATCATGCGTGACCTCGCCAAGCTCCTGCGCGCGGGTGACCTCAAGGGTGCGAAGGCGCGCCTCGAGCAGTCGCCGAGCAGCGAAGCGGCGGTCGTGGTGGCGGGCCTGGCAGAGGTCGATCTGGGTCACGCCTCCGCCGAAGAGGCCATGGCCGGCGCGCAAGCGCTCCAGAAGCTCAAGCTCGAGCGCCGCCTCGCGTTCCTCGGCACGCTCGGAAACAACGCGCCCTTCATCGGCCTCCTCGGCACCGTCATCGGCATCGTCGGCGCCTTCGACGAGCTCGGCAAGGCCTCGCAAGCTCCGGCCCAAGGTGCAGCGGCCTCGGCTTCGGCGCTCGCTCCGCAAGCGGTCATGACCAGCATCGCAGAGGCGCTCGTCGCCACGGCGGTCGGCCTCGTCGTCGCGATCCCCGCGGTCGCCGCGTACAACATCTTCATGCGTCAGGTGAAGGAGACCTCGGCGAACACCGACGCGCTCGGTCACGTCCTCCTCGCGCACCTCAAGGGCGCGAAGGCGGAGAAGGCCTGAGATGGCCGGCGGCGCAAGCGACAACGACGAGGCGATCGTTGGCATCAACGTCACGCCCCTCGTCGACATCACGCTCGTGCTCCTCATCATCTTCATGGTGACGGCGCGCATCATCGTCTCGCAGTCCGTCCCGATGGACCTGCCGAAGGCGGCGAGCGGCACCGACGTGCAGGTGGTCTTCAGCGCGGTCATTGGCGCCGACGGCAAGCTGCTCGTCGACTCGAAGCCCGTGCCCGACGACGACGCGATCTTCGCTCTTGCCCGCGAGGCGCACAGCAAGAACCCCGAGGTGCGCGCGGTCATCAAGGCGGACTCCGCCATCCCGCACGGGCGCGTGATCCACATCCTCGACCTCATGAAGCAGGCGGGCATCGCGAAGATCGCCTTCGGCGTCTCGCCCACGGCGGCGCAGCCGGGCGCCGCGCTCCCCAAGCCTGCCACGCCCTGAAGGTCGGCGTCTGTCGTTCGTCACACGCTGTAAGGATTCCGTCTTGACCACGTCTGCCGCCCTGCAGCCTCCCGCGAAGCCCACCGGCTTCGACGCGCTCCTTGCCCTCGACGGCAAGGCCCAGCGCGGGCTCGCGGCGGCCTTCCTCGTGGCCGCGGCGGTGCACGGTGTGGGGGCGGCGCGTGCGGCGGCGATCCCCGTCGAGGTGCGGGCCTGGGCGCTCGGTGTGCAGACCTTCGTGCACGAGAAGCTCTGGTCCGAGGTCGACCTCGAGCCCCCAAAGCCGCCGGAGACCCCGAAGCCCGACGAGCCCGAGCCGCCGAAGTTCGAAGAGCCGAAGCTCGCCGAGCCCGAGCCGCCGCCGCCCAGCGAAGCGCCGACCCCGGCTGCGGCGCCCGAGGCCGCGCAAGCGGGCCAAGTGCTCGCGGCGGAGGGTGAGCCCGAGGGCCCCGTCGATCTTTCGAGCGCCTTCGTGCAAGGCACGGGCGAGAGCTACGCCGGCGGCACGACGCACAAAGACGGCACGGCGACCACGGCGGTCACGAACCCGCATGCGGTGGCGGGTGGCGTCGTGGGCGGCACGGGCACGGTGGTCGCCCCCACGCAGAACCTCTCGCGCAAGGCGGCCGATCTTGGCTCCTCCGATTGGGATTGCCCGTTTCCCGCCGAGGCCGACCTCGACCAGATCGACGACGCCTACGTCTCGATTCAGTACACGGTGACGCCCGAAGGCCGCGTGAGCGACGTGAAGGTCCTGAAGGACCCGGGTCACGGCTTCGGCCGCGCGGCGAAGAACTGCGCGAAGAACCGCCGCTACGAGCCCGCCCTCGACGCGAGCGGCAAGCCCACGACCGAGACCAAGCTCTACAACGTGCACTTTACACGCTGAGCGACGGTCTCGTTGCGGGCCCACTCACGGCGCGTATTCGACCGTGACGAGCCGCTCGTGGAGCCCCGCCGCGTGCGCGCGACGAAAGAGCTCACGCACACCTTCGCGCACGTCTTCCGGCGCGTCGGCGGTGTCCGCGTTGGCGTAGAGATCGAGGTACCGCTCGACCATCGCGCGGTCGAAGCCGAGCTTGCGATCGTCGCCCGCGGCGAGGCCGTCGATGACCTCGTCACGGTGGGCGATGGCCCACGCGATGGAGGCGCGGCAGAGGCGCGAGACCTGGGCGATGAGCTCGGGCCCGAGGCGACGCGCGATGACGTTGCCGCCGAGCGCCAAGGGGAGGCCGCCCGTGAGGTTCGCCCAGGCCACGCCGAGGTCGGCCACGAGCGCGAAGCCCTCCTGCGCATACGTGAGGCGGCCCTCGTGAATGAGCGTGGTGGCCGCGACCTCGCCGCTGCGCACCGCCTCGAACGCGCGCGAAAACGGGGCGATCGGCACCACCACCGGCTCGAAGCGCGGCGCGACGAGCGAGAGCACGAGGTGCGCGGTGGTCTTGTGGCCCGGCGTGCCGATGCGCTTGCCCTCGAGGCTCGCGAGCGTGCACGGCTCGTTCGCCACCACGACGGGGCCGTAGTTGCGGCCGACGCTCATGCCGTGCGGGAGGAGGAGCCAGTCCTCGGCGATGGTCGCGTAGCGCGCGATCGAGACCGCGCTCACGTCCACGTCTCCGCGGACCACGCGCTCGTTGAGCGCCTCGGTGTCCGCGCGCTCGGCCACGAACGTGAGCCCTTCGGTGTCGATCTTCCCGTTGAGCAAGGCCCAGAACATGAAGAGGTCGTCGCTGTCGGGGGAGAAGGCGAGGCGAATCGGCGCGGGCATGAGGGCCTCTTAGCAGGGCCTCGCGCCGCCGCGCAGCGTGCGTGCGCTCCTTGACGGGCGCCGCCGCGCGGTCGACGCTCGGGATCATGGATGACGCCGCGCGTGCCGCTTTCCTGTTCGCGGAGCCCGAGACCCTCGAAGACGGGAGCCGCTGGACCGCCGGCTTCGCCGACTGGGACCCCTACCGCCACATGACGCTCACGATGGACGTGACGCTCATGCATGCGGACGGCCGCGTCGAAGAGTTCGAACACGGCATGCTCGTGCCACCGGGCGTGGGTCCGGGGGACCGCGAGACCGTGCGCGCGGCGGTCGCCTTCGAATGCCGCTACCGTGCGGGCATCTTTGCCAAGAGGCGGGCCGAGCGCGAAGCGGCAGAGCGTGCGGAAGCCTTGGCGGGAGACGTCCCCGAGGGCGTGCCGCCACACGAAGATTCGCTCGCGCCCAGGTAGCGCGGCGGCTACAGCGGGCGTCCCCATGGCTTCGCTCTCCACCACGCTCGCCGATGCCGCCGGCCTCGACGACCTCGTGCTCCCCTCCGCGGAGGAGCTCGAGTCGCAGCGCGATCCGATCCCCTCGCTCCTGAGGCCCGCGGGAGACGACGCCGTCGCGCTCGAGGCGTTCCTCGCGGCGGCACGCGATGCGACTGCGCCGATCCATGGCTCCAGCGTCGCGCCCGGTGCCGTTCCCTACCTCGCGGCCTCGCTCGCGAAGCGCGCAGGGAAGCGCGTGGTGCTCGTGGTGCCCGAAGGCGACGACGTCGCGCGCCGTGTGGACGACGTGCGGAGCTGGCTGGGCGATGGGGCGATCGTGCGCGGTCTCCTTCCCCCCGAGGCGAGCCCCTGGGCCCAAGTGAGCCCCGATCGACGTGCAGCCGTCGCGCGCTTGGGTGTGCTCGCGGAGCTCG
>CAIOHM010000003.1 GCA_903858055.1 uncultured delta proteobacterium | reverse complement strand
GCTCGAAGCGCTCGCGGCCGTGCTCCGCACGCATGACTGCTACATCATCGTGGACGAGATCTACGCCGAGCTCGTGTACGACGGCTTCGAGCACGTCTCCTTCGCGGCGCTCGCGCCCGACATGAAAGACCGCATCATCGTCGTCGACGGCGTGTCGAAGGCCTGGGCCATGACGGGCTGGCGCATCGGATGGGCCGTCGCGCACCCGAAGCTGGTGAAGGCGCTCGACACGATTCAGGGTCAGTCGACCACGAACCCCACCGCGGTCGCGCAGCACGCCGCCGTCGCCGCCCTCAAGGGCCCGCAGGCCGTCGTCGCCGAGATGCGCGCCGCCTTCGAGAAGCGCCGCAACGTCATGATCGAGGGCCTCAACGCGCTCCCGGGCGTCAGCTGCCGCATGCCCGAGGGAGCCTTTTACGCCTTCGCGGACGTGCGCGGCCTCTACGGGCTCGTCGGTCCCAAGGGCCCGCTCACGAACGACGAAGAGGTCGCGGGTTGGCTCCTCGACGTGGCCCACGTGGCGGGCGTGCCGGGCTCGGGCTTCGGTGCACCCGGCTATTTGCGCCTCAGCTACGCGTCGAGCGAGGAGCGCATCCGCGGCGCCCTCGCGAGCATCGGCCAGGCGATCGCCTCGTCCGCGCGCACCTGAGGGCCTGATCGCCGGTCGCCATCGTCTCGTCACCGAGACGCGCTAGGGCGTGCTTCGTGCGCCTTCAAACTCGCTACTTCGTCCTCTCGCTCGGCCTCTCGCTCATCGTGTTGGCGGTGGTCGCGTTCCAGATCTCGCGTGGCGTCGGTCGGCAGATCGACGCGCACGCGGAGAAGGACCTTCATCGCCTCGTCGAGGTCGCGCGCTTCACGGCGCTCCGTGCGCCGCACCTCGACGACGCCCTCGCCGACGAACTCGCCGACGCGACGAACGTGCGCGTGACGTTCATCGACATGGAGGGCTTCGTGCTCGGCGACTCGTGGCTCGACGAAGAGGGCCTGAGCCGCGCGGAGAACCACGGGTCACGACCGGAGGTCATCGCGGCGTTCAAGACCGGCTTCGGCGCCGACAAGCGCTCGAGCGCGACGGTGCACGAACCATTCACCTACGTCGCGCGCCGCGTGGACATCCCAGGCCGGAAGCCCGTCGTCGTGCGGTGCGCGATCCCCTCGAACGAGATTCACCTCGAGACCGAAGCCGTCACGCGCCTCGTCTTCGTGACGGCGCTCGTGGCGATCGGCCTCGCGGTCGCGCTCTCCGCCTCCGCGGCCTCGTCGATGGCCCGCGTCGTCCGCTCGCTCACCGTCACCGCGAACCGCATGGCTTCGGGCGACCTCTCGGTCCGCTCGGGCCTCCGCGGCACCGACGAGCTCTCCGAGCTCGGACGCGCCCTCGACAAGCTCGCCACGGAGCTCTCCTCCGCGATGGAGGGCCTTCGCTCGGAGACCGATCTCCTCACGGGGCTCCTCGAAGGCATGCAAGAGGGCGTCCTCGTCACCGACCGGGACGGCAACCTTCAGCTCTTCAACCGCGCCCTCCGCGAGATGCTCCTCATCGGCACCGACGCCATCGGCCGTCCGATTTCCTTGGCCGTCGACAAGGCCGAGCTCCGACCCCTCTTCGACGACGCGCGAAAGAAGGGCTCGTCCGTCGCGGAGCTGGATCTCCCGGGAATCAAGCCGCGGCGTGTGCTCGTCCACGCCTCGAAGCTCCTCGGTTCGCGCGGCGGCGAAGTGGCCGTGTTCTTCGACGTGACCGAGGTACGAAGGCTCGAGAGCTTGCGGCGTGACTTCGTCGCGAACGTCTCCCACGAGCTGCGTACGCCCGTCACCGCCGTTCGGTCCGCCGCCGAGACCCTCCGCGACGCCATCGACGCCGACCCGCGTTCCGCCGTGCGCTTCATCGACATGATCGAACGCAACGCGGCGCGCCTCCAGGCCTGCATCGACGACCTGCTCTTCCTCTCGCGCATCGAGGCCAAGCAGTACAATTTCAACCAAGACCAGGTGGACCCGGGCGCCATCGCGATGCCCGTGCTCGCGCTCTTCCGCGAGCGAGCCGAGGCCCGCAACGTGCGCCTCGCGATCGACGCGTCGCCGAGGCACCCGCGCGTCTGGTGCGACCCGCGCGCGCTCGAACAAATCCTCACGAATCTCGTCGAGAACGCGATCAAATACTGCCCCGACAGCACGGTCACGGTGCGCACGCGCGTCCTCGAAGGGCGCACGCGCATCGAGGTTTCGGACACCGGGCCCGGCATCGGACCGAAGCAGCTCCCGCGCATCTTCGAGCGCTTCTACCGCGTCGATCCCGGCCGCTCACGCGACCAAGGCGGCACCGGCCTCGGCCTCGCGATCGTCAAGCACCTCGTCGAGGCGCTCGGCGGTCAGATCGCCGTCGAGAGCGAGCTCGGTCGTGGCACGTCGTTCCTCATCGACCTGCCCGCCGTGCCCGCGGTGATCCCCTCGCCGACCGCGAGCAGCGTGAGGCCGCTCGAAGCCTGAGGGCGTCGTGACGACGGCGCCTGCGGGCGCCGCTACTTCTCGCGCGCGATCTCCGCGAGGAGCTCGTCGACGCGCGTCTGCGCCTCGCCGCCCTCGTCGTAACGGAAGCGGAGCTCGGGCGCGTAGCGGAGCTGGGCGCGTGCGGTCACTTCGCGGCGCAAGGCACCCGAGGCGCTCTCGAGCCCCTTGAGGATCTCCTTGCGACGCGGCTCGGAGACCTCGGGCTCGAGCGTGCGCACGCCCACGCGGACCATGCGAAGGTCGTCCGTGATCTCCACGTCCGTGACCGTGAGGTTCTTGAGGCGCGGGTCACGCACCACGCGCACGAGCACTTCCGCGAGGACATCGCGGACGCGCTCGGCGACTCGTGCGGGACGACGCCCGTCGGAAGCGACCATACTCGGAGATTTCCTCGATCAGAGCGACTGCTTGATCTCTTCGATCTCGTAGCACTCGATCATGTCGCTCTCGCGGAAGTCCACGAAGGAGTCGATCGAGATGCCGCACTCGAAGCCCTCGGCGACTTCCTTGACGTCGTCCTTGAAGCGCTTGAGGGCGCCGACCTTGCCATCGTGGATGACGGCGCCTTCACGGACGACACGGAGCCGGCCCGCGCGCTTGATGGTGCCTTGCACGACGTAGCAGCCGGCGATGGTGCCCACCTTGAGCTTGAACACCTGGCGCACCTCGGCCTTGCCGCAGGTCTTCTCGACGAGCGTCGGCGGGAGGAGGCCTTCCATCGCCGCCTTCACGTCGTCGACGGCGTTGTAGATGATCGAGTAGAGGCGAATCTCGATGCGGTTCTCTTCCGCGAGCGCGGCGGCCTTGCCGGCCGGGCGCACGTTGAAGCCGACGAGGATGGCGCGCGCGGCGATCGCGAGGTTCACGTCGCCTTCGGTGATCGCGCCGACCGCCGAGTGGACGATCGTGAGCTTCACCTTCTCGCCCGACAGGCGGCCGAGCGCTTCGGCCATGGCCTCGACGGAGCCCTGAACGTCGCTCTTGATGATGATGCGCAGCTCGCACTGCGACTCGGCGCTGATGCGCTTCGAGAGCTCTTCGAGGGAGACCTTGGCGCTCGCGGGGATGAGGCTGCGCGAAGCCTTCGCCTTGCGCTGCTCCGCGATTTCCTGGGCCTTCTTCGTGTCGCGGACGACGTGGACCGAGTCGCCGGCGTTCGGCACGTCCGAGAGGCCAAGGATCTCGACGGGCGTCGACGGGCCGGCCGCGTGGACCTGCTTGCCGTGCTCGTTCGTCATCGCGCGCACCTTGCCGAAGCCAACGCCCGCGAGGACGAAGTCACCGACCTTGAGCGTACCTTCCTGCACGAGCACGCGCGCCACCGGGCCGCGACCGCGATCGAGGAGGGCTTCGACGACCGTGCCGCTCGCGGGCTTCGAGGGGCTCGCACGCAGCTCGAGGACTTCGGACTGCACGCCGATGTTCTCGAGGAGCGTGTCGATGCCTTCGCCCGTGTGCGCCGAAACGTTCACGAAGATGGTTTCGCCGCCCCACTCTTCCGGCATGAGCCCGAGCTCGAGGAGCTCACGGCGCACGCGGTCGGGCTCGGCGCCCGGCTTGTCGCACTTGTTGACCGCGACGATGATCGGAACCTTCGCCGACTTCGCGTGGCTCACGGCTTCGCGCGTTTGCGGCATCACGCCGTCGTCTGCAGCGACCACGAGGACGACGATGTCGGTCACGGAGGCGCCGCGGGCGCGCATGGCGGTGAACGCCTCGTGGCCCGGCGTGTCGAGGAACACGAGCGTGCCCTGCGAGGTCTGAACCTTGTAGGCGCCGATGTGCTGCGTGATGCCGCCGGCCTCACCGCCCGCCACGTTTGCCCGACGGATGCGATCGAGGAGCGAGGTCTTGCCGTGGTCGACGTGACCCATGACCGTGACGACGGGCGCGCGCGGCTCGAGGTCCGTGCTGTCGTCCTTCTGCTTCTCGCCGCGCGCGGCGGCGAGGGTCGCTTCTTCGCTGACGGCCACGTCTTCGACTTCCCAGCCGAACTCGGAGGCGAGGATCTTCGCGGTGTCCGCGTCGAGGCGCGAGTTGATGTGCACGCCGGTCATGCCCATCGAGAGGAGCTTCATGAGCACCTCGGTGGCCTTGAGCGACATGCTCGCCGCGAGGCTCTGGAGCGTGACGTTCTCTTCGATGCGGATGACGCGCTTGTGCGCCGCCATGTCGAGCGGGTTCGGCGCGCGCTTCGGACCGCCGATCATGCTCGGAGGCGCGTTGCGGCCCTTGCCGCCGCCAGGCCCGCCAAAGCGGCCACCCATCGGAGGACGACCGTAGGGCTGCTGACCAGGACGAAGACCCGAGGGACGCACGCCCATACCGCCTGCGCCGATGGGAGCGCCGCCGGGGCCGCGGGTCTCGAATTGCACGCGACGCGGACCCATGGCGGAACCCGCACCGGGGCGACCCGCTGCGGTGGGAGCAGGCATGGGCACGCCGGGGCGACCGGTCCAGTACTCGACGCCGGTCTTCGGGCCCTGCGAAGGGCGCTGCGACATCGGCACGCTCGAGCGCGGAGCGACCTCGCTCGGCGGCGGCGCTTGCGGCTCTTCGACGACGGGCGCCGGGCGCGCGGCCTCACGCACCGGAGCGACCTCGACGGGGACCGGTGCAGTCTGCACCGTTTCCGACGTCGCGACCTCACGGACGCTGGCCTTCGGCGCGGGCATTTCCGCGACTTCACGCACGCTGGCCTTCGCCGGCGGCACTTCCGCGACCTCACGGACGCTGGTCCTCGCCGCGGGCACTTCCGCGAAGTCGCGCACGCTCGGGGCGGCCGACGGAATCTGCGCGTGGCTTGGCGCCGCCTCGACGGACGCCGCGCTTGGCGCCGCTTCGACGAGGCCGGTGCTCGACGGGGTGGGCGCAGGAACGCCACCTTCCGCGGCGCGACGACGCTTCACGACGGTGGGGCGAATGCGCTGCCCGTCACCCGTGGCTTCGGGAGCCGGCGCCGCAGCGGCGGCCTTGGGTGCCTCGAGGTGGCGCTTCACGCGATCGACCGCGTCCGTGTCGACGGAGCTCATGTGGTTCTTCACGTCGCTCACGCCGAGCTGCTGAAACAAGGAAACGAGATCCTTTGGGTTGAGGCCCAACTGCTTGGCAACCTCGTGGACACGAACCTTGTTCATCGAACCTCCAACCTGCATAACTGCCTCACCGTGCTGCCGCGACGTACGCGGGAGCGAAAGCCGACACAACCTCATGGGCGTGTCTCAGAGCCTGAACCAGCGATGGCGCCGTGACCGCTAGCACGGCCAACGAATCCCGCCGGGTGAAAGAGCCGAGCCGCGCACGGTCTCCCCAAAAGATGAGCCGACCCGCCTCGCGCGCTCCGCGAAATGGCTGGTGATCGACCACACGACCTGCGTCCTTCGCGGCGACCACGAGGGCGCCATGCGCGAGCGCTTCGGCCGCGGCGTCGGCGCCGAGCGCAACTTGCCGCGTGCGGATGGCCGTCGCGATGAGGCCCTCGATGCGTGCAGCTTCCCGCTCACCGATGGCTTCGCCGAGCTCCGACGCCGAGACGCGAATCTCGCGACGAAATGCCTTCGAGAGACGACCGTCGACCGCCTTCGCGACGCAGGCCGCGGTCGGGTGCACGTGGGCTCCGCGCCCCTTCGCTCCCGCATGCGCGCCGACCACGACCATGACGCCGCCCTCCGGCGTGGGCGCGAGGCGCAGCGTGACGAGGCCGCTCGGGTCCGAAGACTCGAGGCAGCCCACGCACGTGCGCACGGGGCGCGCCGACGAAGCAGGAGGGCGGGTCACGGCGTGGCTCAGGCCTGGGCTCCGCCGTCGACGATGGCGATCGCCGCGTCGCGGAGCTTCTCCGCCGTGTCGTCGTCGAGATCCGAAGCGCCCGTGAGCTCGTCGATCGACGCGTCGGCGATCTCTTCGATGGTGCGGAAGCCCATGCGGAAGAAGTTGCGCGCGAGCGGCTCCTTCACGCCGGGGATCTTCTGGAGGCTCGCGACCGAGGTCTCCTCGAGCTCGCGGAACTTGCTCTCGCTGATGATGTCGAGCTTCCAGCCCGTGAGCTGCGACGCGAGGCGCACGTTCTGGCCCTGGCGACCGATCGCGAGCGACTGCTTGTCGTCGCTCACGACGAGCTCCATGCGACCACCGGCCTCGTCGACGATGACCTTGTTCACTTCGGCCGGCTGGATGGCCGCGCACACGAAGCGCGCCGGGTCACGGTCGTAAGGAACGATGTCGATCTTCTCGCCACGCAGCTCTTGCATGACCTCGTTGAGGCGGCTGCGCTTCATGCCGATGCACGCGCCCACCGGATCGACGTCCGCGTCGCGGCTCATGACGGCGATCTTCGTGCGCGAGCCGGCCTGGCGGGCGCACGCGACGATCTTGACGATGCCATCGTAGATCTCGGGGACGACCTGCTCGAAGAGCTTCTCGACGAGCGCCGGGTCTTGGCGCGAGAGGAGCACCTGCGGGCCCTTCGACTCCTTGTCGAGGCTCTTGAGGAGCGCGGTGATCGACTCGCCGGCGTTGTACTTCTCGCGCGGGGTCTGCTCCTTGAGCGGGAGGATCGCCTCGGTCTTGCCGAGGTCGACGACGAGGGCGTTGCCGCGCTCGATGCGGCGGACGATGCCCTTGATGAGCTCGCCCTTCTGGTCCTTGTACTCGTTGAAGACGATGTCGCGCTCTTCGTCGCGCACGCGCTGGATGAGCACCTGCTTCGCGGTCTGCGCCGCGATGCGACCGAAGGCCGAGCGGCCCTGGCGAACCTGGAGGAGATCGCCGTACTCGGCGTCTTGCTTCATCGCCTCTTTGGCGTCCTTCGGGTGCCAGAAGATCTGGAAGCCGAGCTCCTCGCCGATCTCCGCATCGAGACCGTACTTCTGCGCGTCTTCGACGCTGATCTCGCGCTCGTCGTCGTCGACCTCTTCGACCACGCTCATGTACTGGAAGAGGTCGATCTGGCCGGTCGTGTCGTTGAACTTCGCCTCGAGCTCACGGTTCGCACCGAAGACGCTCTGCGCGGCCTTGAGGATGGCCTCCTCCACGGTCGCCACGAGGCGGCCTCGGTCGAGACCCTTCTCTTTGGCCACGATGTCGATGGCCTGGGAGAGGTTGAGCGTGTCGGAAGCGGACGTCGACTGCGCGGTTGCCATGATTCCTCTTTAGGACTTCTTCTGCTGCTTCTTGGGGTTCGCGGCCTTGCCCGGCTTGGGCGCGGGGCCGAAGGAAAAGACGAGTCGAGCGCTCTCGATCTCGGAGAGCGGGAGTTCGTGGGTGCGGCCGCCCTCTTCGAGGCGCACGCGATCGGCGACGACGCCGAGGACCTTCGCGACGACGACCTTCTGGCCCGCGAGGCTCTTTTGGAGCTTCACTTTCGCCTCTTTGCCCGCGAAGCGATCGTAGTCGACGAGGCGCTTCAGCGGCCGCTCGACGCCGGGCGATCCCACTTCGAGGTGGTAGCGAAACGGCAAGAGGTCGTTCACGTCGAGGGCGGGGCTGAGATCGCGCGAGACGTTGGCGCACGCCTCGAGATCCACCGCCGCTGCCTCCGTGCTCCACTTGCCCTCGGTCGCGCCCTTCTTCTCGAGCGCGACACGCAGCACGACACCCGAGCGGTCGCTCGTGAGCTCCACGTCGACGAGCTCGGCTCCGTGCGCCTCCGCGATGGGGTGCACGAGGTCCTCGAGGCGCTGGCGGTCTTCGGAAGAGAGGGCTTTCACGGTCGAAACGGGCTTGGGGTGGAGCAGGGGCAAAAAAAAACGCGAACCCAGGGGACTCGCGCGAGAACACCCAAAATCAAACGCGCTGGCCCTAGCGCACCGCAGGCACCGATGCAAGGCACCTCGGGAATTCAGGCCAACGCGCGGATTTCGTTCGGTTTCTCGAGGGCGTACTCGAGGCCTCTGCCTACAGCTTCTCGAGGATGATGAACTGCACGCGGCGGTTCTTCTGCTTCATCATCGGGGTGAGGTTCGGCACGAGCGGCTTCGACTCGCCGTAGCCGCGCGCGAGGAGACGCGAGCCCTCCACGCCATGTTCGACGAGCCACTGGCGCACGGCGGCGGCGCGGTTCTCGCTCAGGTTCTGGTTGTAGTCCGGGGCGCCCGTGTTGTCCGTGTGGCCCTGGACCTCGACCTTCTTGAGGCCCGGCGTGCGCGCGAGCACGTCGGCGATCTCGGCGAGGAGCGCGTAGGACTCGGGGAGGATCGTCGCGGTGTCGACGCCGAACTGGACCTGCTGCTTGATCGTGATCTCGTTCGCCTCGACGCTGACGAGCGACAGCTTCGGCTTCGCGCGCAGGTAGAGGTCGAGGTTGCGCTCGGTGCGTGCCTTGGCGTTCGCCGACACGCCCGTGAAGAGGTAGCCCTCGGGCTCCGCGTCGACCTTCACGGTGCCCGCCATGACGCCTTCGGCCTTGTAGTCGCCGGTGTCGTTGGTGGTGACGGTGACGACCTTCCCCGCCGCGTCCTTCACGTGGATTTGCACCTTGCCCATGGGGGCGCCGGTCTCCATGTCGCGCACCGTGCCGATGAGCGTGAAGAGCGCAGGGAGCGCCTCGAGGGGGCAGTCCGCCGCGACCTCGACCGCCGGAGCCTGACCTTCGGGCGGGAGCGGGAACGTGATGCCGCAACGCGACGCCTTGTAGCCGTCGGCCTCGACGAGCAGGTCGACCTGGCCCGCTTCGACGTGGTCGGTGCGGAACTGGCCGTCTGCGCCTGCGAGGAAGCCCGGCTGCGTCTCTTGGCCCGCCACACGCACGCGCGTGTAGGGAATGGGCTTCTTGTCCGCCGCGTCGACGCCGCGACCGAGGACGCGCGTGCCCTTGGGGCCGCGCTCGATGATCTTCTCCGTGGTCTTCACGACGGGCGGGCGCTCGCGCGCGTCGAAGTTCCAGCTCGCGCCCACGGCGACGGACCACGGGAACACGGGCACGGCCTCCTCGATGAAGTCCGAGGTGCCCGAGAGGCCCACGTCGACGGCCGCGAGGAGCGAGAACGCGCGGTTGCCGATGGGCTGGCCGCGGAGGCCTGCCGTGAGGTGCATCGGCGCGATCATTTGATCGGCGAGGCACTTGTCGGCGCTCGGGTTCGAGCGAAGGCACTTGTAGCCCTGGCGGTTCACGAGGAGCGAGGTGCTCGTCTCGAGGAAGGGACGGAAGCGCTCCTCGGCGAAGAGGCCTTCGACGGCGAGCGAGACGTCGAGGTGGTCGGTTCGCGCAGCCCCGAGACCGAGGCGCTCGAAACGCGAGACCGGCACGCCGCGCGACGCTTCCGTGCCCTCCACGACCGCGGCCCGGTTGTCGAAGGCGTAGACCGTGTTGAAGTGCACGCGCACCGGGGCCGGCGAGTCGAGGCCGCGACCGTCGAAGCTCGTGAGGAAGCCGAGGCGACCGCCGGTGGCCGCGCCGTCGAGGCCCACCGAGCCTGCGCCGTTCACGAAGTCGACGCCACCGATCGCGCCGAGCGAGAGCGCCGGCGTGACGTGCGCGCCGTACTTGAGGCCGAGGTTCGCGTCACCAAGGGCCTGGAGCAGCGTGGGCTTTCCGCTCGTGTCGCTCGTGGCGCTCGCGGTCGTGACGGCGTAGGCCTCGAGCACACCAGCGCCGAGCTGCGAGAGCCCAAACGAGAGCGCGAGCGAGGTGCCGAAGTGGCCCGTGGTCGAGTCCGTGAGGGGCGCGCCGCCCGTGGGCGAGGGGCACGGCTGCGCCGCGGTGCAGAGGAACGAGCCGCTGTACCAGTCGGCAAAGAGGCCGAGCTTGAACTGGCCCGGAGCCGCCGGAGCCGCGTCGATGGCGCGGTAGGTGCCGGCAACACCGAGGAGCCCCGGCGCCTCGGCCACGAGGCGATCGCGCACGGCCCAGTCGTCGAAGGAGACGGGCTCGGCAACCTTCGCGGGCGCGTTCGCAACCGGCGCGGCGACAGGAGCCGCGGGCAGCGTGGCCGCGGCGGGCGCTTCAACGGGAGGGTTCGCCGCGGGGAGCGCAGCGGGGACGGCCTCTTGGGCGAGCGCGCGCGACGCAACCAGACCACACGAAACGCCAATGAGCACGAGGGACGGGGAAACACGCAGCGGCATGAATGCCTCCAGATTGAGAGCCGGTTCCTTACACGGAGGCGGCCGCCGCTCCATAGAGCCTTCGGCAAAGAGTGCGAGCCCGGTGACGCTCTCCTATCGACCGAATCCGTTCGTGATGGCAGATTCCATGCCCATGAAGAGTCGTGGTCGGGTGCTCGTCGTCGACGACGAGGTACATGCGCGCAGTGCTTTTGCCGAGCTCCTCAAGGACGAAGGCTATGCGGTCGAGACCGCGGCGGACGCCTTCAAAGCCCTTGGAAAGCTGGACGACTTCGTCCCCGAGGTGATCGTTACCGACCTCAAGATGCCCGGCCTCGACGGCCTCTCGTTCCTCGAGAAGGCGAAGTCGACGGTGCCCCACGCCTCCGTGATCGTCATGACGGCCTTCGGCACGATCCACGGCGCCGTCGAGGCGATGAAGCGCGGCGCGGACAACTACCTCACCAAGCCCCTCGACTTCGACGCAGCCATGGCGATCATCGATCGCGCGCTCGAGAAGTCGCGCCTCGTGCAGGAGACCATGAAGCTCCGCGAGCGCCTCCGTGAGCGCAACGCCTTCGCGCACATCGTGACGCAAGACGCGCGCATGAAGGAGATGCTCGAGCTCGCCACGCAGGTCGGTCAGTCGAAGGCCACCGCGCTCGTCACCGGCGAGACCGGCACGGGCAAGGAGCTCGTCGCCGAGACCATTCACCAGGCTTCCCCACGCGCGGGGGCTTCCTTCGTGCGCGTGCATTGTGCATCGGTCGCCGACGGCCTCCTCGAGGCCGAGCTCTTCGGCCACGAGAAGGGTGCGTTCGCGGGTGCGGTGGCTCGCCGCGAGGGCCGCCTCTTGCAGGCGGAGAACGGCACGCTCTTCCTCGACGAAATCCACGAAATGAGCCTCGCGACGCAGGCGAAGCTCCTCCGTGTGCTCGAAGAGAAGACCTTCGAGCGCGTGGGCGGCTCGGAGCCCGTGAAGGTCGACGTGCGCATCGTCGCCGCCACGGACCGCGATCTGCGTACCGAGGTGAAGAACGGGAAGTTCCGCGAGGACCTCTTCTACCGGCTCAACGTGATGACCATCGAGCTGCCGCCGCTGCGCGAGCGTCGCGCCGACGTCGTCGCGCTCGCGGGCTTCTTCTTGAAGCGTTACGCGCGCGAGAACGGCAAGCCGATCGACGGCATCGCCGAGGACGCGCTCGCAGCTCTCAACGCGTACTCGTGGCCCGGCAACGTGCGCGAGCTCGAGAACGTCATCGAGCACGCCGTGGTGCTGTGCGACGGCCCGCGCTTGCGCAAGCCGCACCTGCCCGCGGCGATCGTCCCGCACGACGACCCGCGCCGCGTCCCGCCGATCCCGGGGTCGACCATCCACGATCTCGAGCGCTACGCGATCCTCCGCACGCTCGAGCACTGCGGCGGCTCCACCTCGAAGGCCGCGATGATCCTCGGGATCTCGGCGCGCAAGATTCAGTACAAGCTCCACGAGTACGACGGCGTGCCCGGCCCGGGGCCGATGCCCCCGACCCATGAGTGACGCCGGCGCGAACCTCGTCGTCATCGAGAACCTCACGAAGACCTTCCGCACGCCGTTTCTGAGGCGGCGCGTCGAGGCCCTTCGTGGGGTTTCGTTTTGCGTCGCGAGCGGCTCGGTCACCGGGTTTCTCGGCGCCAACGGCGCGGGCAAGACCACGACGCTCAAGGTGCTGCTCGGCCTCCTCGCGCCGAGCTCGGGCGAGGTCGCGCTCTTCGGTGTGCCCGTCCCGAACCGCGCCTCGCGGGCGCGCGTGGGCTTCATGCCCGAGTCGCCCTCGTTCCCGCCGAACTTGACAGCCCTCGAGATCGTCGTCTTTTCGGCGACCGTGCAAGGTGCACGCAACGTCACCGCCAAGTCGGAGGAGTCGCTGCGGCGCGCGGGCCTCGAGGCGAGCGCCTGGAGCCGGCCGACCACGCAGCTCTCGAAGGGCCAAGCGCAGCGCGTAGGACTCGCGGCCGCCATCGTCGGAGAGCCTGATTTGCTGGTGCTCGACGAGCCCATGAGCGGCCTCGATCCCATCGGTCGGTCGGAGGTGCGCGCGCTCATCGCCGAGGAGAACGCGCGCGGGCGCACGGTGCTCTTCTCCACCCACGTGCTCTCCGATGCCGAAGACCTCTGCTCCCACGTGTGCATGGTCGACCGCGGGCGCGTGGTCGTCGACGCGCCGCTGCCCGTGCTCCTCGCCGGCGGTGAGGGGACCTTCGACGCGCTCTTCTCCGACGGAGCGCGGGCGCACTACGTGTCCGAGGCGGCTCTCGACGCCGGCGTCGCCGCAGCGCTCGCCCGCGGCGCCCACGTGCGCGAGGTCCAACCGCACCGCAAGCGCCTGCAAGACGTGTTCGACGCGCACGTCTCGCGCGCGTAAACCAACCGAGACGCGGACGGCGCGGAGCCATCCTTCGTTGACCCGTTAGAAGGTGCCGGAGACGCCCACCGCGAACGAGAGCTCCTCGCTCGTGCGATCTCGCGTGATCTTCAGCTCGGGCACGAAGTTCACCTGCGCCTCGACGAGCCCCGCGGCGCCGAAGGCGAGGCCCGTAATCGCCGAGATGACGTTCACCGTGCGCGCGGCGGTGGCGCGGGCGAGGTACTGCCGCGACACCCCGGGTTGATCGCGCGTGGCGTACGCGTCGTCGATGGCGCGATCGTACACGACGACCGTGGCCGCGCACGTCGCGAGGGCAAGCGACTCGCTCACGAGGAGCACCCAGCCGAGGGCTTTCTCGCCGTTTTGGAACTGCCCGACACCGAAAGGCACCGCGGCGACCCAGCGGCTGTGAGGCTCACGAATGGACTCCACGCGCGCGAGGTTCTCGAGCTTCGCGATGCGTACGTCGAGCTCTCGCTTCTCGCGTACGCGTGCGGCTTCGGCCTCGAGGCGCAGGCGCTCCCGCTCCTTTTGCTGCTCGGCGACGCGCTCGCGGACGCGGCCCTTCGCATCGGCGAAGCCGTCGACGACCTCGGGCGGAAGGAGGAGCGGATCCGGCTCGGCGTCGGGTCGCTTGGCGGCCATCGCGTCGAGGAGCGCATGGGCCTCTTCGGCGCGATTCAGGCGAAAGAGCGTCGCAGCCAGGAGGAAGTAGGCGTCGGGGAGCACCGCCGGATCGCGCGCTTCGCTCCCTGCACTCTGCACAAAAGGTCCGAGGCGTCGCTCGACCTCTTCGTATTGCTTCCGCAAAAAAGCCGATCGCGCCTTGTCGACCTCGGCGCGATCGTCGGCGAGCGCGAGACCGCTCACGAGAGCAAGCGCGAGACCGAGCGCTCGCGCGTGGCTCAGAGCCCGGCTCACGGGGTCACCTCGCGAGGCGCTTCGGAGGGTGAGCTCGCGGCCTTGCGCATGGTGGCGCCCACGCCGTTCTCGCCGCGCGCCGCGAGCTGCCCGCAGGCCGCCGCGATGTCGCCGGACCCGCTGTAGCGCTCGTGCGGGTGCAGACCGCACGCGCGGAGTTCCTCGAGGAAGCGCACGCGCGACTCGGGGCCTTGGCGCAGGAAGGGGTCCTGCTCGTTCTCGCGGTTGTAGGGGATGATGCTGAGCCGCGCGGTGGTCCCTGCGAGCTCGGCGAAGCGCGCGAGGAGCTCCGCGAGCGCCGCGGCGTCTTCGGCACCGTCGTTCACACCTTCGAGCGGCGTGTAGGCGACCAGCGGCTTGAGGCCTGTCTTTTGCGCGTGAAACGCGAGCGCCTCGATGGTCTGGGCGATCGGGTGGACGCGCTCGATCGGCATGAGCGACGTGCGCTTCTCGGCCCGCGCGTTGCCAATCGAGAGACCCACGCGCACGCGCGGGAGCTCTTCGGCGAGGCGGCGGAGACCCTCGGGCAGGCCGCTCGTGCAGACGGTCATGGCACGCTGGTCGATCGCCAAACCGGAGGGCTCGCTCATGACGCGAACGGCGGCGATCACGCGATCGAGGTTCAGGAGCGGCTCGCCCATGCCCTGGAAGACGACGCCATGAATGCGCCGCGGCGCTCCGAGCCCGTCGGTGGCACGGAGGAGACGCACCTGCTCGACGATCTCCCAGGTCTCGAGGTTTCGGAAAAACCCCATGCGACCCGTCGCGCAAAAAGCGCAGGCGAGCGCGCAGCCAACCTGACTCGAGACACAGGCGCTGGCGCGCGTCGGGTCTTCGAGGGGGATGCGCACGGCCTCGATGACCCGCTCGTCTTCCGTGAGGAGCGCGAGCTTCGCGAAGGCGTCGACGTCGCTGCTTTCAATCGCCTTCACGCGGAGCGTGGGGACGTGAAACGCGGCGCGCACCGCCTCGAGCGTCGTGCGGCGCACTTGATCGACGGGCCCGCCGAGGTTCGAACCGCGCGTGACCGCGGAGACGAGACGACGCGCCTCTTCGATGCGCATGCCTTCGACGGCGCGCACGAGCTCTTCCGCGGTGAAGGCCTGCAGCGCGTTCACGGGCTTAGTCGTAGCCGAAGCCAAGGTTTTTTGCAGGAATTCGAGCGTCGTGAGGCCGAGCCTCGAAAAGGTCACGCGCACGCGGGCAGGATTCGCTAGGTCGCAGGCCATGTTCGGCATGGGCCTGGGCGAGCTCGTCGTCGTTGCCCTGGTGGCGCTGGTCGTCATCGGGCCGAAGGACTTGCCGATCTACTTGCGCCGCGCGGGCCAGTTCGCGCGGAAGCTCCGCGTCATGGCGAGCGAGATGCGCGAGCAGAGCGGCATCGACGAGGTGCTCCGCGAGACGAACCTTCAGCAGGAGCTCGCCGAGCTCCGCAAGCTCGCGAAGGGCGAACTCGAAGCCGTGCAGCGCGGCGCGAGCCTCCATGACCCCGTCGCCGCACCGCCGGTCACGCGCTTCGGCGACGCGCAGAGCATCGTCTTTCCAAACGAGTTCCCGGTGCACGGCGCCGACGCCGCGCACGCGACGCCCGCCAGCCTCGAGGGGTACGGCGAGCCCGAGGCGAAGGCATGAGCACGCCCGCGCCGCACGGAACCGAAGAGGGGCTCGGCCCTTCGATGTCGATCTGGGAGCACCTCGACGAGCTGAGGTCGCGCGTCACGCAGGCGTTCGTCGCGGTCCTCGGCGGCACGGTGATCGGGTGGACCCAGCGCGAGCGCATCCTTGGCTGGCTCCTCCGGCCGTACGAGCGCGCGTGGGTCGAACGTGGGCTACCGGGCGCGCCGGAGCTGCAGACGCTCTCGCCGACCGACGTCTTCGTGAGCTACCTCCAGCTCGCGTTCTCCGCGGGCCTCGTGCTCGCAGCTCCCGTGGTCTTCTACCAGCTCTGGGCCTTCGTGAGCCCTGGCCTCTACGCGCGCGAGCGGCGCTTCATCGTGCCTTTCGTCGTCGCGAGCTCGAGCCTCTTCGTCGGCGGCGTGGCCTTCGCGTTCTACGTGATGCTGCCCATGTCGTACGCGTACTTCTTCTCGCTCCTCGGCCCGATCAACGCGGGCGGCACGCTGCTCACGCAGCGACCGACATTCGAGTATTACCTGGATTTTTCCACGCGCCTCATCGTCTCGACGGGCGTGGTCTTCGAGCTGCCGCTCTTCCTCTCGTTCCTCGTGCTCGCGGGCATCGTGACCCCGCGCCAGCTCGTCGAGTTCTCGCGCTGGGCGATCCTGCTCGCGTTCATCGTCGGCGCGATCGCCACGCCGGGCCCTGAGATCTCGAGCCAGCTCCTCGTGAGCTTCAGCCTCATCGCCCTCTACTTCCTCTCGATCGGCATCGCGTTCGTCCTGAAGCCCCGCGCCAAAGCCTAGTCGGCGCGGCCTGGCGCCGCGAAGCGTCGGTCGAGCCCGTGGAGCGCCGGTCCGCCACCGCGGCACGCGCCGAGCATCCGAGATGGCGATGGTGAGCGAGCTGACCTTCGTGCCGAACGACCCGCGCGTACGACTCCTGAACGACCGGCCGGTCAACCCGCGCGGCCGCTACGTTCTCTACTGGTCGCAGATGTTCCGGCGCCCTTTCGACAACGCCGCGCTCGCGTTCGCGATCGAGCGTGCCAACGCGCTCCGCCTTCCGTGCCTCGTCTACGAGGCCGTACGCCCCGACTATCCTTACGCCTCGGACCGCTTTCACACCTTCCTGCTCGAGGGCGCGCGGGACATGGCGCAGGGGCTCGCCGCGCGCGGACTTCAGCACGCCTTCTTCCTCCCGAAGACCCCCGAGGAGGCTCGAGGGATCGTGCGCAAGCTCGTGAAGCATGCGGCGCTCGTGGTCTCGGACGACCATCCGGCCTTCGTGTGCCCGGTGCAGAACGCCGCAGCGGCTTCGTTTGCAGAGTGCAGCTACGTGATCGTCGACGACGCCACGGGCATCCCCATGAACCTCTCGGGGAAGGCCGAGTTCGCCGCGCGGACGCTGCGCCCGAAGGTGCTCAAGGCGCGCGACGCCTGGCTCAAGCCTCTCCACGAGCCCACGCCGCTCGTCACGGGCACGTTCGACTTGCCGTTCGTGCCAACGCCCATGGGTGCGGCGACCGACGACGACATCGCGCGGCTCGTCGCGGCGTGTGCCATCGATCACGACGTGCCGCGCGTAAGCCAATTCCCTGGCGGTTCGAACGCGGCAACCGAGCGCCTCGTCGACTTCACGGAGCATCGCCTCCGGCGCTACTTGGACCGCAACGAGCCCTCGAGCCCGAGCACGAGCCAGCTCTCCCCGTACCTGCACTTCGGCCACGTCTCGCCGCGTGCGATCGCCCTCGAGGCGCGAAAAGCACGCGCACACGGCGCCGTGAGCGAAGAGGCTTGCGAGGGCTTCCTCGAGCAGCTGCTCGTTCGCCGCGGCCTCGCCTACAACTACGCCCGCCACGTCGGCGCGCACACGGGGTTCGAGCCCGTGCCCACCTGGGCGAAGGAGACGCTCGCGGCCCACGAGGGCGATGCGCGCGCCTGGCTCGC
>CAIOHM010000002.1 GCA_903858055.1 uncultured delta proteobacterium | reverse complement strand
TCGTGGCCCTGCTTGGGCCCGACGTTGCCGCGGATGAGGAAGTTCTTTTGCGTCGCCTCGAGCGTGCGCCGCGCTTCGTCGAGGACCGTGATCGTCGAGGCGATCGCCTCCGGCGCGAGCTCGGCCGAGCCGTGGAGCGTGCGCACGAGCCGGTCGAGTGACTCGGCCAGGTGATCGATCCGCGCGAGAATTTTCGGGGTCTCCGCGCGCACCGTGTCGGTCGTCTCGGCCACGCTGCGGGCCCCTTTCACCGTGAGCGCGAGCGCCGCCGGGACGCCCTCGGTCGGCGAGGCGACGGCCGCGCCGGTGGTGCGAAGGTCAGCCGCGAGGTGCCGCACGTCGTCAACGGTGGCGCGGAGCTTGTCGGCGATCGCTTGGTCGCGCACGATCGCGCCGAGGGGCTTCGCCGGGTCGCGGAGGTCGGCCGAGACGTCCCGAAGGTGGTTCGTCGTGGTCTCGACGTTCGCGAGGATCGTCGTGATGCGCCCCTCGAAGCCGTGAACGTCTTTCACGATCTTTCCCACGCCTTCGGCGATGCCGGGCATGAGCTCGGCTTCGAGCGGCGCCTTGAGATCGTGGTTGCCTTCGGAGCCTTCGAGGAGCTCGAGGTTCGCCGCCCCCACGAGCGGAGCATGCACGCGGGCTCGCGCGTCCGCGTGGAGCCACTTCGCCGCCTCCGGCGAGATCGCGATCGACATGTGCACCGGGTGCGCGCCCTCTTCGGGCGGGCCGAGCTCCACCGCCTTCACGGTCCCGACGTCGACGCCGCGCAGGCGAACCTCGGAGCCGGCGACGACACCGGCGATGCGCTCGGCGCGGACCTCGAGGTGCACGTCGATGTCGTGCTTCACGCGGTCACGGCGACCGCGCACGAAGCTGAAGTACCCGACGCTCAGGGCGAGGATCAGCGTAGCGCCCGCGAAGCGCTCGAAGGATGTCGATGGGGTCTTCATGGCGAGGTCTCGCGGGTGGTCTCGCGGTTCATCTCCGCGAGCGCGCGCTCGGGAAGCCGCACGGCGCCGGGCACGATGCGGCGATCGTGCATGACGACCGGGCGGTCGGCCTCGTAGGGGTCGATGCGCCCGTCGTTGTCGGTGAAGAGGATGGAGAGCGCACGGAGGCGCCGCTCGCGCTCGAGGAGCGCGGCGATGTCGCGCTGATGGGCGCGGGAGAGCGCCGACTGCGGCTCGTCGAAGAGCAAGATCTCCGGCTCCGTGAAGAGGGCGCGCACGAGCAGCACGCGCCTTCGCTCCGAGTCGTCGAGCGAAGCGGTCGTCCGCGCGTCGACACCGGTCAACCCGAGCGCCGCCAAGAGCTCCGCGAGTCGGTCGCTGCTCGCGAGCGACGCCACGGGCCGGTTCAGGCGGTAGGCCATCGGGAGCACGAGGTTCTCGGCGACCGTGCGGTTCGCCCAGATGCCGCCGCGCTCGAAGACGACCGCCACGCGATCCCGGAGCGCGCGCGCCATGGAAAACGGCAGCTTCGCCACCTCTTCGCCGAAGAGCCGGAGTTCTCCCCCGGACACCTCGTCGAGGCCGGCGACGAGACGCACGAGCGAGGTCTTCCCAGCGCCCGGCAGGCCGAGCACGACGACGGCGTCGCCCTCGCCAACGGTCAAGTCGAGGTCGTGCAGAGGCCTCTCCGCGGCCGCAGAGGCGACGCCGACGAGCTCGAGGACCGCGCGCCTCACGAGCCGATGCTCCCGAGCGTGTACAGTGCATCGACCACGAAGCACGCGAGCGTCGCCTGGAGCGTCGCGCGCGCGCCAGCGACTGGAATTTCACGCGCCGAACTCGAAACTGCGAGGCCGTGTCGGCAGGCGATGATCGCGACGAGGAAGCCGAAGCTCGCCCCCTTGAGCGCCGTCACGCCGAGCGACGCCGGCGTGAGCGCGTCGAGGAGACCGTGGACCGTGACCACACGCGCCACGTGCGGAACGTTCGAGGCGATGAAGCCCCCGCCCACGAGACCGGCCATGCCCGTGAGCACCATGAGCGCAGAGCCCGCGAGCGTGAGCCCCAGCACGCGCGGAACCACGACGAACGCGTCGACGTTGATCCCCGCGCACTCGAGCGCGTCGAGCTCGTGGGTGACGCGCAGCGTGCCGATCTCGGACACCACCGCGGTCCCTGTCCGTGCGACGAGCACGAGGCCGAGCAAGAGCGGGAGCACCTCGCGCACGATCGCGGGCGCCATGAGGCTCGGCAAGAGCGGGGCGAGGTTCTGCGGGTCCATGAGGGCGCTCGCGATGAGCAAG
>CAIOHM010000001.1 GCA_903858055.1 uncultured delta proteobacterium | reverse complement strand
TGAATGCTCAGAAAATGGATTGGGTGTTACAATCTCGTAAAAAAAGACTAAAAAACTTCAAAGATGTTCGGGATTGATTTCCGAAGCTCCAAACACTAAGATCATCGGCTATGAAATTGGTTCGATGGATGCGTTTCTCTTGGGACTTGACACGGTTGACCCCGGTTCACCCCGCGATTGACTCGCATCTTCAAATTCGCAAAGCCTTGCCAGAGGAGGAAGAAGCCGTGAGAACTGTAGTTCTTCGCGCTTTTGCCTTGGATTCGGACTGGAATTCAGTCTTTAGTGATGTGAAGGACACTCTAATGGCATCCATAACGCGCGCATTTCATCCAAAGGTGGATAAACGTGACAAATCCGAGCCGATTTGTACAGTCATCACCCACGGCAGCCGCGTCATCGGAGCAAACTGCATCTCCACCAACCCCGATGCTTACAACCACCTTTCCACAGGGCCGTGCATCCTTATGGAATACCGGAATAGAGGGTTGGCGACCGCCTTGCTTGCACAATCTTTGACAGCCCTCCGCGAGGAGGGGCTCACAAAAGCGTATGGGTTGGCTGTAAACAACTCCCTTACGTCCCAATTCGTTTACACAAAATTTGGTTCTTCAAATGAACCCTACGAATATCAGCCGCACTTAGCGGCAAGCTGAAATGGAACAAGGTTATCCTTCTGGGCTGTTGGACGGTTATGACACCGGCGGTTTTTTTGATGAAATGTTCTGTGCTCCCGGTGTCCCCAGAGCACACTACGAAACGCTGGCAAAACGGTTCGCCGCAATGTCCCCAGAGGAGCTTGAAAGAAAGCGCCATTTAGCGGATACCACCTTCCTGCACCAAGGTGTCACCTTCACGGTCTATTCGGATAGCCAAGGTACTGAACGCATCATTCCCTTCGATCTTATTCCGCGCATCGTACCGAGGCAGGAGTGGGATCATGTAGCTCGCGGGTTGGAACAGCGTATGCGTGCGCTTAACCTGTTCCTTCACGACATTTACCACGAGCAGCGGATTTTAAAGGAGGGCATCATTCCAGAATGGGTCATTCTAGGAGCTAAGCATTTCCGCCCAGAATTCATGGGCTTTGATGTCCCAAAGGGCATTTACATCCATGTTTGCGGCACAGACTTGATCCGCGACATTGATGGGAATTACCTCGTCCTCGAAGACAACGGGCGCTGCCCTTCTGGCGTTTCCTACGTTCTCGAAGGCCGCCAAGTGATGAAGCGCGTTTTCCCGAACCTCTTCTCCTCGTACTCCGTACGCCCGGTAGAGGGGTACTCGCAGGATTTGTTGAACGCCCTGCGCTACGTTGCTCCAGAGCGCGCGAAGGAGGACCCCACCGTGGTGCTCCTTACCCCAGGCATTTACAACTCCGCTTACTTTGAGCACTCCTACTTGGCGCGCTCCATGGGTATCGAGATCGTTACTGGCGCAGACCTTGTGGTCGTAAGTGATAAGGTTTACATGAAGACCACTAAGGGCTTGAAGAAAGTGGATGTCATCTACCGCCGCATTGATGATGATTTTCTTGACCCCAAAGTCTTCCGCAAAGACTCGCTCCTTGGGGTGTCCGGTCTGGTGGAAGCTTACCGTAAAGGGAATGTCTCCCTTGCAAACTCCATCGGAACCGGCGTGGCGGATGATAAGGTGACGTATTACTACGTTCCTGCCATGATTAAGTTCTACTTGGGAGAAGAGCCGATCCTGCCCAACGTGCAGACCTACCTCTCCGCTGTAGATTCCGACCTCAAGTATATCGTTGAGAACATCGAGAATCTCGTCATCAAGTCTG